>NZ_JJQY01000092.1:0-119938 GCF_000979295.1 Methanosarcina sp. 1.H.T.1A.1
CGTCTCGTGGGCTCGGAGATGTGTATAAGAGACAGGTCTCATAGTTGCTATAGTTGTGGGCGTTGCCGCAGGGGTTTATCCCGCAAGCAAGGCCGCAAAATTGGCTCCTGTAGATGCTTTGAGGCATGAGTAAACGACTAACAGGTGTGCTATTGTTCACACCAGCCCATCGTTTTTCCTGCTTGCAAACTTTCCTTTTTTGTACCTCTGTCCCACTGAATCGTTTTCAATTCCTTTTTCCCCTAACCGCCAGGTTCCATTTCAAATTCTCACAGGGCATTTATATTTCGATGAATTATATATCTATCAAGATATCGCTCAAAACCGGAATACTAATTACATCTCAGGAGAATTTCAATTTACTTAACCTCTGAGGAGGATGAAAGGATGGAAATCGGAGAGAAAAAAGCCATCGGAGCCAAGAATTTTCTTTATCCTATGCCCACTACCCTCGTGGGTGCCGATGTGAAAGGAAAGCCAAACTACCTGACAATTGCTTTTTGCGGAATTGTTCAGGCAAGTCCCCCTATGATCGCAGTTACCCTGGGAAAAATGCACTATACAAATGAAGGAATCAGGGAAAACAATTGCTTCAGCGTGAATATTCCTTCCAGATACATAGTTGAAGCTACAGACTACTGTGGCATAGTTTCCGGGAAAAAGGTAGACAAATCAGGTATCTTCAAAACTTTCTACGGAAAGCTCGAAAAAGCTCCAATGATCCGGGAATGCCCTGTAAACCTTGAATGTCGGCTCGTGGAAACCCTTGACTTCGGCGGGACTAACGAGGTTTTCATCGGGGAGATTGTGGAAAGTTATGCAGAAGAACGGTATCTCTGTAATGGAGTTCCTGATATAGAAAAGATTGAACCCATTGTTTTTTCAATGTACGACAATAACTACTGGGGAATCGGAAAGCATCTGGGAAAAGCATGGTGCGTGGGAAAAAAGTTTAGTGAAAACATTAATGAGGACAGAAACGAAACTGGTAGGTAGAAAGAAGGATCTCTTTACGGGTGCAGATAAAGGATTTTGAAAACGAGTTAAGGATTCGGGGAATTCGGAGGATTCGGGGGATTCAAAGGATTCGGAAGATTCTGAGCCGGAGAAGAGACGGCTCACCAGTTTTAATTTAATGGAGTAACAGGGGGTTGTTATATGAAAGTAACAGTGTTCAGCGGGAGCCATAAAGGTAGAGAAGGAAATACGCTCATCATGGTTGAGGAATTTCTGAAAGGAGCAGAAGAAGCCGGGGCAGAAACTGAAAATATAATCCTTGCCGAGAAGGATATCAGGCACTGCAGGGGGAAATTTGAGTGCTGGCTCAAGACACCCGGAAGGTGTACTATTCGCGATGATATGGATGATTTGCTTCCCAGATTTATGGCTTCGGATATCGTAGTCTTTGCATGCCCCGTATATTTTGATAACGTCCCTTCCATAATGAAAAAATTCATAGATAGACTTACTCCTGCCCTTTTGCCCCACTTTGAAGAGGATGCAATGGGGGAATACAGGCACTCTAAGCGTTACGAGAAGTATCCGAAATTCGTTGTGATTTCGAATGCAGGGCTGCCCGGACAAACAAATTTTGAGGTCGAACGCCTTTATTTCAGGCGGCTAGCAAGAACTTTTCACACAGAACTGATTGCAGAAATCTACAGGGGAGAAGGGGAAATATTCAGGGGCAAAAACAATATCATTCTAAAACCGCTGATAGGAAAATACAAAAAGCTGCTCATCTCCGCCGGAAAAGAGGTTATAGAAAATCAGGAACTTTCTGAAAAAACAATTAAAGATCTTGAGAAACAAATCGTACCTCCGAGCCTGTACATAAAATTCGGAAACGAGGAGTGGGACAAACTTCGAGAAGAATATAAAAAAAAGAAGGCATAAATATAATGTGTTTTTATCTGCCCCGATTTTTAAGACAATCTGAAGAAGAACTCAATTGGCAAACAATCTGAAGAAGAGGAACTCAATTGGCAGACAATCTAAAGAAGAGGAACTCAATTGGAAATGCCGAAATAAAATAAGAAAAAGAGTCTTGAGCAGACTCTTAAATTACTGGCTTTCTAAGTTGCCTTCAATGAGGTCTTCCAGGCTGTGCTCCATGTAAGGGGCATTGCTCCTGTTGATCAGTTCCTGAGAGACTTCAATCGGCTTTCCATCCATTACAAGGGCTCCGTTTTCGATTAATACCGCTCTGTGGGCAACTTCCCGGACAAAGTCCATGTGGTGGCTCACGAGTACAATGGTCGTGCCGAAGCGTTCATTGATCCTTTTTAATGAATTTGTCACGTCCCTGAGGGTTACAGGGTCGAGGTCTCCGAAAGGTTCGTCAAGCATAAGGTATTCGGGTGAGGTGGCAAGGCTCAGGGCAATAAAAGCCCTGACATGTTCTCCCCCGCTTATCTGGTAAGGAGTTTTGTCAAGGACTTCCATTGGCAGATCAAGGGCTTCGAATACCGGCTTTGCATAGGTATCGATATCAGTTATCGGAATTGTGGGGAAGAGTTCGAAGTAAACCGTGTCATTGAGGTTCAGCTCCCTGAGTGCGGTAGTCTTTTCCTCTTCAGGCATATCGGGCAGGCGGTAGATAGTATCCAGAGTCTCATCCGAAAGTCCCATTTCCCTGGCTTTATTTCTCGCATATTCAATTGCACCCTGTTTTTTCATGCTCAGCCTGAAGCGGATCTGTTCCCTTACAGTGGAGTTTACGGACATTGAGAACTCCTGGTTCATAACGCTCATGATCCGCCGGAGTTCCATGCGCTTCTCACTATACTCGGTAACATCCACCCAGTCCCCGCTGCATAAATACTCGACAGACCCGCTTTTTGGCGTGACCAGCCCTTCCATTAATTTCATAATGGTTGTCTTTCCGGCTCCTGACGGACCGATAAATGCCAGAATCTCTCCCCCATAAACATCCAGAGAGAAGTCTTTGATATTGAGGACTTCCCCCATCCTGATAAGAGAATAGCGTTTTGAGATATTCCTTACTTTTATGCAGGCTTCCTTATTCCCGGGCTCTGAGAGCTCTTCCCTGGGTTTCAGGTCTCTAAGGAAGTTTTTAAGAACCCAGGTAGGTTCTCCATCAGCTGCGATTTTTCCGTTTTCGAGGAATATAAGCCTGTCTGCAAGATAGGCGTGGATTTCAGGAAGATGGGAGACCACTATAATCGGGATATTCAGTTTCTCTTTCAGGCCCTTTATCACATCAAGGACTTCCTGCTTTGTATCCGGTCCCGTCATTGTTACAGGCTCGTCCAGGAGAAGGACTTTGGGCTTTGCAGCAAGCTGTCTTGCCATTACAACTCTTTGCTTTTCCCCTCCGCTGAGGAGATTGGTAGAGTGAAGGGCTTTGTGTTCCAGGCCCACAAGTTTCATGTACTCCATCGCCTCGGCAAAGAGATCGTCATAAACTTCAGTCTCGTTATGCGGAAGGGCTTCATGCCCTATTCGGAGGTAATTCAGTTTCCTTATGATGTTTTCTATTGCAGGACCGTTCCAGAGTCCAAAATTTCGCTGGAGGTGGATCGCGGTAACGCTTTTCAGGAAATTTACTCCTTCAATCCCTGAATCATGGCTCACAGTTTCCCCATCAACTTCCACAGTTCCTTCATCGAAGGGCTCAACTCCCCGGATAATGCGGAGCAGGGTCGATTTCCCGCTTCCGCTTCGACCTGTAATTCCGAGAATCTCTCCGTCCTTCACCGTGAGGTCGATATGGTCCAATACTCTTATTTTGTCGGAACGTACCTCATAATCCTTTACCAGATTGGAAATCCTGATCATAATCATACCTCTTAGTGTTTATTGCAAGTTAAAGGGTCCTCCGGATTTCTGCAGACTTTGTATTCGCTGCACGAAGAGTTGTCTGCTCTGAACATGCCTCCTTCGGACCCTATCATATTAATAGAACATTTTGTGTTAACAGGAGAATGATACTAAAATAGGAGTGAGATATTACCTTTAAAACTATTTATTACAATCGGCTGCCTGTAAATTGATGCTGTTACAGATTCCAGAAAGTTAAGCATTAGGATAGTTTTTAAGTATAAAAACGGTTTCAGAAATAAAAAGTTTCGGTATAAGTAAGGGTTACATTAAAGTGAAGTCCTGTAATGCAGCAGGTATCCCGGTGTGTATAGACAACTTTTTAGCAGGCGACTTCCAGAACAGTTTTAATACCTTTTTATGAGAGTTCAGGCTTTCTCTGGAGCTAAAGAATAATTTCAGCCTGACGCTTCACAGGCTGGTTTCCCCACCGACGGTATTGAAATCCATGTAAAAGACATAACTCAAACTTAGAGCCCTGCTCTTTCAACCAGGAGATCTGCTACGTGTTTTGCATCTTTGAATGGAAAGTCCTTTTCAGTAATCAGGCTTCTCGCCTCTGCTGCCGTGACTTCAGTGCCGCCTATCATGCATGTGGTGTCCAGCCCCTCGGGCAAAGCAGCAATTAATTCCTCCAGCGTGTTTATTGGAAATTTTGCACCTGTAAGGATTTCCAGAATCTGTTCATGGACTTCTTCTCTTACGTCCAGATTATTCCTCCTATTTTATCCATTCTTCTGCTGGTTCTGGCCTTTATTCAGAGACCAGGCCCCCGGTTTTTATTGGCAGGTCATCGCTATTATACTTAATCTGCACCGTGACTGAACTGCCGAATACTATTTAATTCACTCAGCCGGAGAGAGCAGGAAGTCGAGACAGCTAAAGCTCTCTAAAAACGAAACTCAAAAAAGTAAAAAGTAAATAGTAAAATAATAAAATGAATCTTTTTGATTGCCGAAAAGCAGGCAGCAAACCCGTGAGAACTTTTATAAGAGTTCAGGTTTTGATGGCAGATACAATCTCAGCCACCTTTGCAGTTACGTCCTTTACTTCTTCAACAATCGTGCCGGTGACAATCATGTCCGCACCTGCAGAAGCACAGAGCTTTGCGGTTTTTGCGTCTCTGATCCCGCCGCCAACAATAAGTTTGTTTTCTCCGAGTACGTGTTTGACAGCCCCTATCATTTCGGGGTTAATAGGCGTATCGGCTCCAGATCCTGCTTCCAGGTAGGTATAGTGCATGCCAAGATATTTGCCTGCAAGGGCATAGACCGCAGCAATTTCAGGTTTCTTCCTGGGGATCAGTTTTGCGTCCCCTACCCAACCAACAGTACCTCCGGGTTCGACCACAAGGTATGCCATGGAGATTGGCTCAATCTGGCTTCTGTATACAAGCGGAGCTCCAAGCACCTGGTTTGTAATCACATACCCTAAGTCTCTGGAATTCAGGAGGCTCATGAAAAATACGGCATCTGCATACCTGCTGAGCCCTGCTGAACTTCCCGGGAAAAGGATGGTGGGGACATTTACCTTTTCTTTAATCTTTATTACAGTTTCATCTAATAGGGTTCCCGACGCTCCGGTTGAGCCCCCTATCAGGATGGCATCTGTGCCTCCTTCAACTGCTGCAAGAGCAATTTCGGCGGCTCTTTCGGGCGTCTGGGACGCCGGGTCGATAAGGGTAAGATGAACTTTTCCGTCCTGTTCAATAATTTTCTGGAGGTGTGCTTCCACCTGCAAAAAAGATCATGCTCCCTTGGATTCCTTAGATTTCACGCGAAGAGCACCGTAGCCGCACTTTCTGCAGCGGGTTGCCTTTACAGCGTTTCTGGCATTACACTTCATGCAGATTTTTTTGTTTAATAATCTTTCTTCTGCTTCTGGAAAACGAGCCATTTTTGTCACCTGCTATTATTTTTTATTATTGATACGGTAGATAGCCCGCTTAAAGGATGTTAAGGCATATAATGTTTTTCATTAAAAAATTACGCTACCTGCTGAATTTGTAACCCTTTCTTTTCGTCTATTCTCTTCTCATTCACATGCCCCGATTTTGTTCGATCCTGCAGACTCAAAGTTTATTTATTGGTTCTGTTGTTTATTCCGTACTCTGCAAGCTGAAGTTAACGGCTGCGGAACAGTAATGATACTAGAATTATTGACATCAGTGGTATTGTTAAGATTTGCAGTTCCGGCAGTAACCGAAATATTAGACTACCGGTTAGCAGGTTTATATGATATTTGTGAAGTGAATATTGAAACTCTATACTGCCAGGAATTATTTAGGCTAAGGATAATTTAGGCTAAGGATAATTTAGCCTAAAGGATAATTTAGTTTAAGGTTATTCAGGAAAAAATACTAAAATTCAGACTATTAAAAAACTAAGAACAATTAAGGCTTAAAGTAGATCCGGGATTAAATAAAATTCCCGATTCCAGTAAGGTGATTGATGTGGCTATTCATCCTATAGAATACCGGTACGGTACAGCAGAAATGAAATACGTATGGAGTCAGGAAAACAGACTTGCTAGGATCTTACAGACCGAGGCAGCCCTTGCCCGGGCAGAAGCGGATATGGGACTTATCCCCGCAGAAGCGGCTGAGGTCATCTCCGAATGCATTACCTCTGTAAAAGCTGAAAGAGTTGACGAAATCGAAGCCGAGATTCACCACGACATGATGGCGGTTGTTGTTGCGATTTCTGAGCAGTGCAGAGACGATGCAGGAAAGTGGGTCCATTTCGGAGCTACTTCAAACGACATCCTTGACACAGCAACAGCTCTCCAGATAAAGGACGCAATCGATATACTGGAAGATAAACTCAAAATCCTGCTCAGGGTTCTGGTAAACCAGGCAGAAGCCCACAAGAATACGGTTTGCTGCGGAAGGACACATGGGCAGATCGGCGTTCCCACAACATATGGGCTCCGTTTTGCAATCTGGGCTTCTGAGATTTCAAGGCATCTGGACCGCTTATACGAGCTGACTCAGAGAGCTACCGTAGGGCAGATGACCGGAGCTGTCGGGACCCAGGCAGCTTTTGGAAAATCCGGAATCCTGATCCAGAAACTTACAATGCAGCACCTCGGAATCGGGGCTGTGGATGTATCAAACCAGATCATCCAGAGGGACAGGCATGCCGAGTTTGTTATGTGGATGGCAAATACTGTTACGACTCTGGACAAGATCGGCATAGAAATCAGGACTCTTCAGCGCAGTGAAATCGCCGAGATTGAGGAAAGCTTCGGGAAAAAGCAGGTCGGTTCATCTACCATGCCTCACAAGCGCAACCCTATAAAGTCCGAGCAGATCTGCGGGCTTGCACGGATCGTAAGAGCAATGGTTGAGCCTGAACTTCTTAATAATACCCTATGGGACGAAAGGGACCTTACAAATTCTTCCTGTGAACGGGTTGTCTTCCCGGAAGCCTGTGTACTTACGGACCATATCATAAAACTTGGGATCAGTGTGCTTGAGAATCTCAGGTTCTATCCAGAAAATATCCGCAGGAACCTGGAACTGCTAAGAGGCCTGAATATGGGTGAAGCTGTAATGATAGAACTTGCAAAAAGAGGTGTGGGCAGACAGGAAGCCCATGAACTTGTCCGGAATGCAGCGATGGAAGCCCATGATACAGGGAAACATTTCAAACAGGTACTTCTGGATACTCCTGCTGTTTCAAGGTACCTGAGTGTAGGAGATATTGAGAACCTCGTAAACCCTGATAAGTATATAGGAACAGCAGTGGAACAGGTCGAAGCACTCGTTGTAAAACTTCGTGAAGCTTATTCCCTCTGACCTCTTCCTTTCCTTTTTCCTTTTATTTCCTTTTTCCTTTTATTTCCCTTTTTTATCCATCTATAAAAGAACATGTTTGTGTACTGAGGTTTATAGTCTGTGTTTTCCTTCTGGAATCTGTATTTATCAGGCACCTACTTCTACAAACAAGTGACTTCTCCAGCGAATAAATTCGCAGGCATCTACGATATCGCAACCGATGCTATACCGCCATGGAGCAGTTATTATTCTTGTCTCGCCAACACTGTTCAAAGTTTCACATGCAGGACTTCCCTACAGAATCTCATACTTAGAGTTAAGAGCAAAGTCTAACTGACATACTTGAGCCTATTATGCTGCTGGAAAAAACGACAATATGGCATAGGATGAGGAAGAAGAAGAAAAATATCACAACATACCGAAATAAATACAGTTGACGGCTGTATCCCGCCATTGAAATGACGGAGATTAGCCTTCAACGCTCCTAAATACCCGGGATAATTATAGATAGAGTTAAATATAAATATTTATATCTGAGAAACTCTATTACTAATAGAAGACGTTATCAAAAGTTTCATTCAAATTGGGTGATTGAGGCATCTAAAAAATAGGCGTTGCGTAACTTAAAAATCTATTTGGGCTAGATGTGGTAGATGATTTACTGTGTGAAAGTGGATTAGATGCCTCATTAACTCCTATGTAGAGGTTATTTATAAAATTTGTGCTAGTTTTACCCCTGACTCTTCCTAAATAATTCATTCTCCCATTCACCCTTTTCAGCGTCTTTCCCATATTTTTCAGCAAGACGGCATATTATTTAAAATCTCAGCCTTTACAGGTATCATTCAAAGTATAGGTAAAGCGTAGATATTCTTTATATCGGGCTTATTTCCGATCTATTTTCGATCAAAATCTCTACATGTCAGGATTTATACTCATTCAGCTTTAGAATATAGAATTTTTTGCCTCAAAAAACAAAGCCACAGCCCATATAATTATAAAAACTAAACCCTGATGAGTATAGTAGAGAAAATAGATACAGTATTCACGAATAATGAGTCGTACTCCTGATGCCCTGACCTGAATGCACCGAAATAAAAAGAGAAATATTTTGTGTAGAGATATTAAAGCTTTTGAATTATCAGGAGCTTTAATGCTTTATTCTGTACAATATTCTGTACAAAAGACACTTATTCTGCTAGATGAGATCGCAAATCAGATTAGTATTTTAAACATTGAATATAAAAGGTTATATATGATGATTTTCTATCCCAGTTAGCTTCGCGTTATTTGGGTAATGAGGCATCTAAAAAACTGCGTTGCGTAACTTAAAAATCTAATTGGGCTAGATGTGGTAGATGATTTATGGTGTGAAAGTGGATTAGATGCCTCAATAATTCGTTATGATGAGGTTATTTATATAATTTGTGTTCATTGTGTACACAACCGCCCAAAACTCATTTTTTGTAAAAAGGTTGCTCCTCACTTTTACATTGAATTCACAAACGGGTTCTTTTCACAAACGGGTTATTTTCACAAACGGGTTATTTTCACAAACGGGTTATTTTCACAAACGGGTTCTCTTATTTCTCTTGCTTATTCTGCCCTTTTTGAGGTTCAAATAGTATTTATTTCAGATTGTGTTCTTATTTGTTTACCTGTTTATCCCTTAATATTCATGTCAATTCTGCTAAGCCATACATAAAGACCAGAGTAATGCTGAACGGTACTTTTAAATACCTTAAGATGGATTCGCCCATCGTCATCACTCAAAATAATTGTTGAGTGTGAGTTGTATAATAACGTTTTTCGATATCATAAGTACCTGAGTGCTGATCCATTGACAATCAGATTAATCTTACTCCTGTTGCTGTGATTTGAAGACCTCTAGATTCGCCCAGTTAAATTTGTCAGGTGGGCAGGCTCTTATACATTTCTGGCAGTGTGAACCTTCGCAGAGATCGGTACTTATCATAACCCTGTTTTCCTCGTCAATTGTAATGGCGTCGTTGGGGCAGACTTTTATGCACTGCCTGCACTCGGGACAGTCAACAACCATTGTCATATAGGTCCCGACCCTTTCGAGCACATACAGCCCTTCTTCACCAAGTACAGGAATATCTCTTTCCACGCGCTTATCTACCACAGGGTTCTCTATGGGCTCATCAAGTAACGGAAGCCCTTTCTTTTTAAGGAATTTCTTAAACATCTTAAAGGGCATTCCCTCTTCCCAGTACGCAAGTTCAAGGACATAGGCGTCCCGGAACTCCGGAGCAGTCGCAAACATTGTGTGAGTGCCTATAATCTGACTTGCAATATCCTGAAGTTCCCACAGCCTTTCTTCCGAAAGTAGGATTTCCCTTGCAACAGCAAGAGAGGTGTTCCCGAGCTGGGCAATTTTTCCTGTAGAGAAAGGGATCAAGCCAATTTTCTGGGCTTTTTCCGCATCCATATATGTGCCGGCAGCGCCTGCCATATACGCGGTATCAATATCTGTCAGTTCGATACCTGAAACCGCACAGAGAGTAATGTGCCCCGCCCTGATCGCACCAATGGCTTTTCCGGCTTCTTTGAGGTCTTTTTCCGAGAAAGTGATTTTGTTCTGCAGGTGAATTAGTTCGTCCGGAGTCTTGATTTTTGGGAGTTCAACCAGGCCGTGGCCCATGGCTTTTTCTATAAGGGCGATCACTCCTGTACCCGTAATTCCTCTTGCTTTGATCTGCCCCTCTTCAAGAATTTCTCCGGTTTTGGGGTCTACAAGATCTCCGGGATAAGGTTTCATCTCTTCGTTTAATACATAATTCCTCAATGCTCCGTCCTCGAATTCAAAATCAGAAATTGCAAAGGGGGAAGCAAGGGTCCCATGCTTTATCTGCTGCCCTTCAAGAGCCGGGCCTGCAGCTGCCGAACCTGTATAAATAATATCTTTTACTTTGAGTGCCATCTCGGCATTTGTGCCGTAATCCGTTGCAATCGAAATCTCATCGCTGTTAAGCATGCCCGATTTAATAATAAGGGCAAGGGCATCGGCTCCAACTTCATGTTTTATTGCAGGAGGGACTACAACTTCACAGTTAAATTCCTCAAGCCCCGAAATTTCGCTGCTGGATATTATTCTCGCATTCCTGTTCTGTTCCTGTATATTGTACTTTTTTTTCTTCCGTTCCCCTGCATAAGCCAGATCTTCAATGCTGATTCCCTGAAAAATGGATAACTGAATAGGGTTTCCGCAGATTGAAAGTCTGTCAAGTTCTCCGCTTTGCACATCAAGGGTCTGGAGCAGGGTCTTTACAGCATTTACGGAAAGCCCGTGCGCAAGATCCTGACCATAGTGAATTGCGAAGTCCATGTGATCCATCACATTCGCTCCGGGAAGGGGATTTCTCAATGTTATTACTGTCCTTTTAATTTCCTGAGTATCAAGGTCAATCTTCTGAGCCCGATACCCACTTGTCCCCAGGTCAATTGCAACTCCATATCTCATACAAACTCCCCTAGTGGATTTATTTTGCAGGGTAACACACTGCAAGCCGTTTGGAATTTTATGCATATATTTTATGCATATATTTTATGTATCTATTACTTTGAAAAACGGCATATAAATAAATAAGGCGTTTTATTCATGAGAATATATATTTCAAAGGAAGGCTCTCTCACTAACCTTTTTTTGATTTTTAAAAATAGCTTTTAAAAATAGCTTTTAAAAATAGCTTTTAAAAATAGCTTTTAAAAATAGCTTTTAAAAATCGATTTTAAAGAAGGATTCTATAAAAAACCTTCCATCCCATTGGTTTTTCCCATATGTATTTTTTCTCAATAAATGCTTTCATGATATGTTTATTTATTTTACCCGGGCGCATTGTCTGTTTATGAAAGGGGGATTTAAAATACATATCGGAAGGGATAGTTTTATAAGTGACTAATGTCTTTGTATAGCTGATGAGCTAGTCCGGGTAGCCCGGCGTTACCTATAACCCGAAATCGCCGATATGCGGGGGACGAAGCCAAAGGAAGATGCGTCAAAGAGATTTCAGCCTGTGATCTCAACTGAGAAACCCCGTCCTGCTTGGATAGTGCAGGTATGCGGACTTGCTGGAAAACAGGTTCTCATGCCCTAACCGCGGAAACCGGTCGAGGCCCGGAAGGGAGCAGACTCACCGTGGGCAACCGTCGCTTGCGGGGTCGCGGGGTGGAGAAGAGATCTCAGCCTACTGAAGTCTTCGAGGTACAACAACCTGCGGTGTGCTCATCACTAAGCACATTACTTTAGTAGTTTTCAAGAGCTTGGTAATATAAAAGAACTGTAATTTTTCTGGATGAACAATTTATTTAAAGTATTTTTCTCCGGAAAAGGTTAAATATATGAAATGCATTTTAGGGATCGCGTTTCTAAAGTTCGATATGACGAGATAGCCAAGCCCGGTATGGCGCGGGATTGCTAATCCCGTGATGCCCCGCATCCCGGGGGTTCGAGTCCCCCTCTCGTCGTTTCTTTTTTTCAAATATTTTTTTCTCGACACTTCATATTCTGTTATTTACTACAGTTTTCCCCAACCATCTGTATGTAAATTTTATATAAGACTTCGCCTTATACCCAGTAAGTAAAAGTTCAGTTTTACTCCCTCACTCATCATTTACTTCCTCTCTCATCAATCTCATAATTCAAGAGTTTTAAGGCTTTACTACACAGAAATGGATTGAGTCAAAACAATGAAACGGATATCATCAGGAATACCTGGATTTGACGACAGGATCGGCGGCGGATACCTGCCAGGCAGAGTTCTTCTTATCACCGGAGATACAGGGACTGGCAAAACCACTTTTACGGTTCATTTTCTGCATAGGGCGTGCCTTGATGGCAAGAAATGTGTCCTGGTCGCAACAGAAGAACTTCCCGAAGATATCCTCGAGCTGTCTGAAATGCTGGACCTTGGGCTTACTAAATATTATGAATCCGGTCAGTTGACCATCGAAAAGGCTTTTCAAAAACGTTCCGAGAAAGTCCAGACTTCCAAATTTGGGTTTACTCCTGAAGGTCTGGAGATAGATCTACCCACACTTTCGGATTATGTGCCTGAAGGAACCGATATTGTAGTCATTGATAATATCGGCGTTTTTACTCTTCGCCTCTCGACCCAGGATTTCAGGGACCAGTTTGATGCTCTTAACTTCATCCTGAGTACAAAGGCAGGTTGCACATCTATGTTCGTCATGGACGATACTGCATTAAAGATGACCCATAACCTTGCAGAATACTCGGTAAGCGGTTCTCTCCGACTTATGGTAGACGAAAATCCCTATACAGGGAATATTGAGCGCTACATAAGGATTCCTAAAATGCGAAGGACATGCCTCAGTCTGAATCCGATCAGGTTTGAAATAACCTCATCGGGGATTAAACTCCTTTGAAAAATCCACATTCCCTCTAATCTTATTGTTCATTCTTAATTTCTTTTTCATTCATTTGCTTCTTTTTCATTCATTTGCTTCTTTTTTACTTCTACTTTATTTCCCCTTCATCTCTTTTGATTTTCCGGTCCTTTTTAAAACATTCGTTTTTGTGTTTCAAACTGTAAACGATTACTTATTTAATTTATACATTTAATTCCCATATTACAGCATAAAGATAATTATAGACATATGAAAGAAATTAATGAAAAGGTTAATACTATTGAACTCTATTTCTTATAGGATTAAAAAATGAAAATTCCAGTAATTCCCCTTATTATACCAATAAAAGGAATAAAAAAGGCCATATAAGAATACACAAAGTATTAAGTAATATAACTAGGAATATTGAAAAGTTGTTAGATCTTAGAGAAAAGATTTAAACAGTTTATTATGCATTATATTATACTGATAACTAAATTTGAGAGGGGACAAATCCTTGATGGGGTGAGCTTCTATGGTTTCCAAAAACGAGAAATCTCCGGATGACTCAGAAAAACCAGACAAGAATATACATAAAGGTGAGGGAGAAGATGTTCTGGCAGGGAAATCCTGTCTTCTACAGGTGCCTGTCAAAAGGACTTTTTATAAAGATACTCTGAATAGAGCTAATATTAACAGCCTTCAGGCTGATAATGACAACAGGGATCTGGAAAATATTCTTCCGAAAGCTTCAGGAACTGATAATACAGGGAATGAAAATACAGAAAACGCGAATACCGACCTTCCTGACATGAAAATCAAGATTGAAAGCCGGAAACCTAAACCTGTACTCGAAACTGTTCAATTTACGAATATTTCTCAGGAAACTGAGAATGAGGAAAACCCGATAAATAAATTCATATCGGAAACTCCTCCGTTTGTAGAAGCGACCGGAACTCAAAAACCCACCTCACCAGAAGAAAGTGAGGCTCTTGAACCGAACCCTTCCGTTTATTCAAAAGTAGCTCTTGAACCAAAACCCACTGTTTCTGCAGAAACTGCTCCTGAAAAGAAAGTTGAACTTATTCTTGAAACCGAAAACAAAGGTATTTTCCCTCCATCCGGCCCTCACAATGAGAACAGCCCAGATTACGAAGGTGGAGTTGAAGAATTAAAGAGTTTGCAGGAAACAAAAAAGGATAAAAAAGTCCGAACTTCAGGTAAAAATAAAAAGATTTCCAAAAAAGCAAAAATTAAGAAAAAATCCGGATTCGCCGGGAATCTGAAGGATCTGGGCCGTGATATAGTTGGGATCAAAGAAGGCGAAAAATTAAGTGATAAGCTTAAAGAGTTCTTTAAAGAAGTAAAAACCCCTGAAGGGGCAAAAAAGAAGTTTGCAGAAATAATCCAGAGTCTTAAGGATGAGGAGATCCGGGTTCTCCCCCCATATGACCCTGATACCTACGGTCCGCTTCTTGAGTATGAAATTCCTGCAGGATTTACTGAAATAGAACGCTACTGGGTAGAGGAGCCTTACGCCTTTATCAGCATAATTGAAAACATGGAAATGAAATATTATAATGCTGTTGAGCCCACTCTCACCACCTATGAAAAAGCCGTTCTTGAGAGGGTCCGGGACAATCTGGAAGATGTTCTTACCCAGGATGATATGATATCCGGACAGGAGAAGGACGTTATTCTCATTAACAGGGGCATGAGGCTTCTGGACCAGTATTACAGTACCCTGGAAGTTCCCTCGATTCACAAGATAATGTATTTCCTCAGGAGAAATTTCATCGGATACGAAAGGATAAATCCACTCATTCTGGACCCGAATATCGAAGATATTTCCTGTTCAGGTATTGAGATCCCGATCTATCTCTACCACAGAAAGCACAATAACATCGTGACCAATATCAATTTTGGGGAAAAGGAACTTGACTCTCTGGTTGTCAAGCTTTGTCAGAGGAGCGGCAAGCATATCTCCATAGGAGAACCGATTGTAGACGCAACTCTTCCTGACGGCTCAAGGATTCAGGCAATCCTTGGAAAAGAGATCACAACAAGGGGCAGTTCCTACACTATCCGTAAATTCAAAGGAGACCCCATAACCCCAATTGACCTTATCAGATATGGGACATGCAGCATCGAGATGATGGCTTACTACTGGATTTCCATTGAAAACAACATCAGTGTACTTTTGGCAGGAGGTACTGCTTCGGGTAAGACCTCCCTTATGAATGCGATTTCTCTTTTCATTCCGAGGCTGTCAAAGGTAGTGTCCATTGAAGATACCAGGGAAATCATGCTCCACCACGAAAACTGGATCGCAGGTGCAACCAGGAAATCATTCACGGTAGGTGGTACCGGAGAGGTGTCCATGTACGAACTCCTGAAAGCCGCCCTCAGGCAGCGCCCGGAATATATCATTGTGGGTGAGGTCCGGGGAAAGGAGGCTCTTACCCTTTTCCAGGCAATGTCAACAGGGCACACTACCTATTCGACAATGCATGCGAGCGATGTACAGACAGTGGTTAACAGGCTTGAAAACGAACCAATCAATGTCCCACACGTGATGATGCAGGCCCTTGGAGTAATCAGTATCCAGATACAGACCTATGTCAATGAGACCAGGGTAAGGAGAACCAACACCATTGTAGAGATTACAGGGCTTGATGCAAGGTCAGGAAGTCTCAGGATCAATGAATTTTACCGTTGGGACCCGGTACATGACAACTTCAAGCGGGCCGGGGATTCCTATGTGCTCAATGAGATTATGAAAGCAAGGGGCTGGAAACCAGAGAAGCTCTTTATTGAATTTAAAAACCGGGAACAGATCCTTGCCTACATGACAGCAAAACAGATCCGTGATTACGTGAGTGTTTCCCTGATAGTGCACATGTATGCCATAAACCCGCAGCTTGTAATGGAAGCGGTTGAAAATGACACCTTGCGGGATATGGTACTGCACCACGGTTAAGGGGGGTATCCATGAACGCTATAAATACCCTGGCATTCAGGATCTTCGGAGAAAAAATCCTTGAGAAAGAAGACAGGTTTTCCCTGTTCAGGATAAAGCTTCGCCAGGCCCAGATTCCACTGCCTGTGGAACAGTATGTCTCAACTGCAATTTTATATTCCCTGCTTGCAGGAGTCTTCGGCGGGCTTACAGGTTTACTGATAGGAGGGCAGATTTTCAGGGGCATCACCCCGGAAAGCATTGTTTCGACTTTTGGCATTTCGAGCAGGGTAACCAGGGCAGTTGATACCCCTACTTTTATTGAAGCGCAGCTTCCCTTCATCCTTACGGTTGTAGGGGGCCTCCTCTTGTTCTCGATGATCGGAGCCCTTACCTACGGGCTTATTATGGCATACCCGTCCATGAAAGCAGATAGCAGGAAGCGGGCTATCAATGTAGCAATGCCCCATGCAACAGCTTTTCTCTATGTTATGCAGAGGGGCGGGGGCATGACTATCTTTGAGATCATGAAGTCACTTTCGAAATATTCTCACCTCTACGGGACTGCCTCAAGGGAGTTCGGAAATATTATAAGGGACATAGAATATTTTGGAAAAGACCTTCAAGCATCTCTCTGGGATGCAGCCGACAGGACGCCTTCCGAACAGTTCAAAGACCTTGTAGACGGCCTGATTTCAATAGTTTCCAGCGGAGGAGACGTTACCCTTTACCTGAAAAATAAGACTGACCTCTATAAATCCAATGCCAATAAAGAACAAAAGCGTTTCCTTGAGACTCTTGGGCTCCTGGCAGAGGTTTATATTACTGTATTCGTTGTGGGCCCTCTGTTCCTTATGGTTATCCTTGTGGTCATGAATATGATTGATAACGGGGATGCGACAAACCTGTATATCCTTGTATACGGAGCAATTCCCTTCGGGACAATGATCTTCCTTGTCTTCCTGGATATGCTTACAGGAGATGCGGAAAAGATGCCTGAGGAGAAAATCTCCGGAGTTAAGCAGGATTCTTTCAGTGATGTCAGGGTAAAACCAATAACAGAAAAAGATGAGGAACTGCTTAAGAAAATGGAGTTTTTTGAAAAGGTATACAGGGTCAAAAGTGTGCTCCTGCACCCTATAAAGACTATGCTTGATAGGCCAGTATGTGCTTTTGTAATAAGCGCTCCCGTTGCACTCGTGTACTTTGGTTCTGCTTTCCTGGAACACAGGCCTTACTATGGAGGGTTTGTTGAAACTGCATCTACCCTTGACGACTATATCTACGTAACCATTCTTGTCCTTTTCATTCCTTACATTATCTTCCACGAAATCGAAGTTAGGAAGATCAGGCAGATTGAGGATCAGGTCCCGGAGTTCCTTAAAAGGCTTGCAAGTATAAACGGGACAGGGATTCTACTTGCCGATGCTATTGCTATTACAGCCCAGTCAAATATGGGCAGGCTGAAATCCGAAATCAAATGTACGGTTGCGGATATCCGCTGGAACTCAAACCTCGTAGAAGCCCTGAAACGTTTTGAAGCCAGGATACGGACAAACATGACTCGGCGCAGCCTGACCCTCATAGCCAAAGCAAGCGAATCCACAGGGGATATCCACCAGGTAATCAGCACGGTTGCGGATGATGCCGATATTGAGAAATACCTTAAAAAAGAGCGCTCTGCAGAGATGTTTATCTATGTATTTATCATCTTCGTGACCTTCTGCGTCTTCCTGGTCATAGTATATGTGCTTGCTGCGTTCTTCCTCCCTGCCCTCGACGGTTCCAGCAATCCGGCAATGTCCATGGGAGGCTTTGATCTGAAGGAGTATACCCTTCTCTTCTTCCATGCAGCGCTTCTGCAGGGCTTAGGCTCAGGGCTGGTTGCAGGAAAAATGGGTTCGGGAAGTACGGCTTCAGGGCTCAAGCACTCCCTTGCAATGATGACGGTGTCCTATGTGCTGTTCATCGTGTTTATCTGAATTTCGGGATTCCGGTTTTATCCTTCAGGAGATTTCAAATCCGGAATTCTCATTTCTCTTTTTTAACACGATTTCCTATATTTTCCTTTTCAGGTACGTCCCGATTTCCCGACAATTATTTATTCCCATTTTAAGACCTTATTTCCCATTTTAAACCCTTAATCCCCATAAATCCGATTTCTTTTTAACGATAAACATATAATTTTGAGAAATATGGCAGAAAATGCAGCAATAAAGAAAATAGTCCTTTCCGCGCTCGTCCTTGCAGTTGTCCTCTCTTCCTTTTATGTCCTGGACTTCAAGGCGGCACGGAGCGAGACCCTAGCTAACTCCGTCGTAAGTGCCTACTCCACAGGCGACCCACAAATTGACTTTCCGGGAAGGATCTACCTCTATGTCGAAGGCGACGATTTCATATTAAAATCCCTAACTGAAAGCCTCGGGGATGAACTGGAAAAATCAGGGGTGGAAGTTTTGGTTGTAGATAGTATGGAGGAAAAATATGATTCCCAGACTCTGCTGGTTAATGTAACCGAATCCGAAGGGCTCTATACACCTGTTTACGCTTCTTCGGACTTGAATATCCTGTTCTTCTATACTTCCACAGGAGAGGACACAAAATATTTTGAACAATTCAAAGAAGGAAATGTAACTGTAGCCTTTGTAAACACTGGCTCTCAGGAAGGGGAAAAACTGGTACGGGGAGATCTGGAATTGCAGGACTCAACAAAAGGGATTGTCTCGCAAAAAGCCCACAGGATGCACCTGGCTGAAGAAGCTGCAAGGAAAACAGTAGAACAACTCCAGCAGCAAATCAGCGTTTTTCCCTGATGTACAGGATGCAAAATTAAGGAATAAATTTTACAGGGGCATTTATTTCAGCCTCTTGCACCAGATGTTCATATCCTCAAATCCCCTTTCGATCCTGCAGTTGTTCACAAGCCTGCCTGTGTAGGCATAGCCCTGGGAAGCAAAGGCTGCGTTGATGCCAGGAGACGAAGCCCTGCAAAGGGTATAAGAACTCAGGAAGTTTCGATATGAAAGTTCTTTTTCCAGGGCTATGATAAGCTCTTTTATCAGCCCTTTTCCCCTTTCTGAAGGAACTGTCAGGCAGTCGGTTATTTCAGCACTCCCGGTTTCGGAGTCCATTTCTGCCGAGGCAAGGCTCACGATTTCCCCTTGCTTTTCCACAAGGAGGTAAAGGACATCGGAATCCATGGTTTTTAGCAGGTAGCTTTCCATGTGCAGGGGAGTGGGATAGAATTGAAATCCCTGACTGTAAAGGGTTGCCATTGTGGAGGCATCGGCCTGGACTGCGGGCCTGAGCGTGTACTCTTCCGGAAGCCGGATTTTCTCATTTTGTTTTATGCAGCCCCCTTTTTTCAGGGAGTCTCCTAATTTATGTGGGTTTTTTCCCTCTCCTCTGCTCTTCCTCAGGCAATTTTTGATTACCTGGTCTTCTTTTTCCTTATGAAAGGAAATTCCCCTGGAGTTTTTAGGATAGCTTGAGAAAATATGGCAGTCTTTTCCGGCGTAGTATCCCCTGATGGTCCCTTCCTCCGCATATCCGCAGGTTTTGGGCTCGTGTCCTTTTTCCGGAGGAGTGTATACGATTATTTTACCCATTTCTTCTGCTTCGGCAAGGGCTTCGAGGGTCCCGGAGATTTCTTCAAAAAGCCCGGTAAAATCCATGACTTTAATTCTTCTATTGTAGTAATCAATTACAAGTTCAGCCCTTGCCCCGGGCATCTTCAACTCTGCTTTTTTCCAGTAGTCGGGGAGTTCTTCTTTAATCTCAAGCGTTAAGGGAACGTTTTTTTCCGCAGTAACTCCTCCTTAAGTTTTTAAACACATTTTGTGCATTCGGAACACCGGGTTTTCCGGGTTTTTCCTTCAAAACCGCTGTTTTCTTTCAAGGCCTTCGGGTTCGAGGGATATGATATCGTTTTCTTCGTCGCAGAGTTTTGCAAGGCCCGTATCACTTTTAAGCCCGGGGTGCTTATCGCAGATTGAACATTTTTGCTGGCACACCGCAGAGTATTCTGCAGGTTCCGAGTACATGCAGATCACCCCTTCGTAATTCCTGAGGGTGACCCCATTGTCCGAATTTGAGATAAGGTAATTGGGCCCGACAGGGATTTTTCCTCCCCCACCCGGGGCATCGACCACAAAAGTAGGGACAGCAAGCCCCGAGGTATGCCCCCTGAGCATCTCTATGATCTCTATGCCCCTTGCAACCGATGTCCTGAAATGTTCCAGCCCGAAGGAAAGGTCGCACTGGTAGAGGTAGTAAGGTCTGGTCCTTATTTTCAGGAGTTCGTGGCAGAGTTTTTTGATTATCGTAGGGCAGTCGTTTACTCCCCTGAGAAGTACGGACTGGTTGCCCAGGGGAATTCCGGCACGTGAAAGCATATTCATTGCTTTTTTAGCTTCAGGAGTGATCTCTTTTGGGTGGTTGAAGTGGGTGTTGAGCCAGACCGAAGGGTATTTCCCAAGGATTTCGCATAGTTCCGGGGTTATGCGCTGGGGAAGGGTTACAGGAGCCCTTGTGCCTATCCTTACAATATCCACATGGGGAATATCAAAAAGTTCCCTTAAGAGCCAGTCCAGCCTCTCATCGGAAACAAGCAGGGCGTCTCCCCCCGAAAGCAGGACATCCCTTATTTCAGGGTGCTCCCTGACGTACTCGATCCCCTCCCTGATTACCTTTTCAGAATAATCATATTCCCTGTTGCCGACCCTGCGCTTGCGGGTGCAGTGCCTGCAGTACATCCCGCAGCGGTTTGAGATCAGAAAAAGCACCCTGTCCGGATACCTGTGGGTTATGCAGCTCCCCTCCGAAGGGGAGTCACTGTCCTCACAGAGAGGATCTTCAAGTTCCCCGGAAGATTTTTGAAGTTCGGCTGAAAGGGGCACGGCCTGCATCCGAATGGGACATTCCGGGTCTTCAGGATCAATAAGAGAAGCGTAATAAGGAGATATCGCCATGGGAAATACTTCAAGAGCTTTTTTTATGTCTTCTTTTTCAGGCTCCGAGAGCGGGATCAATTTTTCAAGCTCTTCCACGGTCGTAATTCTGTGCCTGTACTGCCATTTCCAGTCTGAAAATTCTTCATTAGATGCGTTAAAACAGTCTTTAATTTTAGATATCACGTTCAACCCTCGTGAAAGCTGGAAGAAAAATTAAGGGACCGAGGTCCAGAAGATAGCAAATGGAATCCTGCTTAGCAAATGAAATCCGATCTTTTCCAGCTTATTTGAAGAAAAATGCGTCATAAATTAGACAACATTAAGATTTAATACATATATTAAATACTTATTGTCTAAAGAAGTTTTAATAAATCTCCTTTTTTAAAAATAATTCATAATACGCTCTATTTATTTGACACTGTTTCTGATTTTACGCTTTCCTGCCCGTTTATACTCATTTAAAACTACAGTTCTTCTGGCATTCTCGATTTTACATCCTCTTAGGGGATTATATGCGCATAAAAAGGAAGAAAAACAATTACTTCTTTTATTAGCAGTATCAGGGGAATAATAATGCGTTCTGAAGTTTTTAAAAGCTAGAATATCCTTTTAATTTCCCAATAGAGCAGATTTAAATTTTTAAGGGCTAAAAATAGATTTTAATGCCCAATAATCCAATTTTACCCTTATTTTTGAATATAATCCGCATAAATTATTTTATTGTATAGGGCCATCCTCGGTTCACGCCAATGAAATTTATATTAATTGAAAAGTCAATCTACAATTGATGTCATCTCTGCTTCTGAGGGACCTCCTGATAATTTTCGGGCTTTCGATCCCTGTGGTCTTTACTTTCTCCAGACTGAGGATTGCTCCGCTTGTGGGCTTTTTACTTGCAGGTATCCTTGCCGGACCTTTTGGGTTCGGGTTGATTCAAGAGAGCGGGGAAATCGAGATGCTGGCTGAGATAGGGGTTGTGCTCCTGCTCTTTACCATAGGGATAGAGTTTTCCCTGCGCGACCTCCTGAAGCTCCGGCGCATTGTACTCCTGGGGGGCGGGCTTCAGCTTTCAATTACCACTCTTGTTGTTGCGTTCATTACCTTCTTGCTGGGGAGTTCCAGGGAAACTTCTATTTTTATGGGGCTGCTGGTGGCACTGAGCAGCACGGCAATTGTCCTTAAAATCCTGCAGGAAAAGGGAGAAATCTACAGTGCCCACGGGAGAACTTCACTGGGAATCCTGATTTTCCAGGACGTGGCAGCAGTGGTAATTATCCTCCTGACCCCACTACTAGCAGGCGTTCCGGGAGAAGAAAACGGCTTTTTCGAGCTTATCCTGCAGGCCCTGGGGCTTGTCCTGTTTACCCTTCTCAGCGCCAGGTATTTGGTTCCTTTTATTATGCACCAGGTGGCACGGACGCGCAACAGTGAACTTTTCCTCCTGAGCGTGGTGGTAATAGGGCTCTCCGTTGCCTGGCTGACCTCCATGGCAGGGCTTTCCCTTGCCCTCGGGGCTTTTCTGGCAGGGCTGATCATTTCCGAGTCAGAGTATGCTACCCAGGCTCTTGGAAACGTGATCCCCTTCAGGGACATGTTCATGAGCATCTTTTTTATATCCATAGGGATGCTGCTTGACCTGGACATCCTGAGGCAGCACTTATTCCTGATCCTGGCTGTCACTTTTGCGGTGCTACTTCTCAAGGCTCTTGTAAATGCCCTGAGCACCTTCATTATCGGTTTTCCCCTGAATACGATGATTCTGGTAGGCTTTTCCCTTGCCCAGGTGGGGGAGTTTTCCCTGATCCTTGCGAATGTTGGTTTTGCAAACGGACTCCTTTCCGCGGAAATCTATCAGGAGTTCCTGAACGTGGCAGTACTTTCTATGGCGCTTACCCCTTTCATCATGGGAATGGGACATCAGGCTGCAGCTTTCGCCCAGAGGCTTTCCCTTCCTCAGGTACTGAAATCCGGCCGGTACAGGGAGTTTGTGGAGTCCGGCCTGGAAAAAAGGTTTGAAAACCACCTGGTCATAATAGGCTACGGAGTCAACGGGAAAAACGTTGCGACCGCTGCCCGAGCAGCTTTGATTCCCTACAAAATAATCGATATCAACCCGGATACCGTAAGAAAGGAAAAGTCAAAAGGAGAACCTATTATGTACGGGGACGCAGCCCAGAAAGCCGTGCTGGAACATGCGGACATCAGGGCTGCAAAATCAGTTGTTGTGACTGCAGGAGACCCTATAAGTGCAAAGCGGATCATTGAAACGGCAAGGAGGCTGAATCCGGAGATCCATATTATTGCAAGAACCCACTTCCTGAGCGAACTCGATCGGTTTTATGCTCTGGGCGCTGATGAGGTCATCTCGGACGAGTTTGAAAGCTCCATAGAACTCTTTTCCCGGGTGCTTCACAAGTACATGGTTCCTTACAGTGAGATTGAAACTATGGGTGAGCAACTCCGGGCTGACCACTACATGATACTTCGCAGCCCTGAAATGCGCCGGAAAAGTCTCTGTGAACTTTCCCTTGACTTTACGGATGTAGATATCCGAAGCATAAGAGTAGGAAAACATTCCGAAGCTGCAGGACAAAGTCTGGGGGACCTTAATATCCGGAAGAAGTATGGAGTTTCTGTTCTTGCAATATCCAGGAACCACAAACTTATTTATGATCTGGGAGCTGAAACAGAACTTAATCCCGATGATATCCTGCTTGTAATAAGCCCTCCGGAAAGGCTTGAGGAACTCAGAGAGCTTTTTGAAGATAGGATTTGAGAAGGTTCTTTTTTTCGCAAATACTTTCTCTTCCTGTATAATCCCGTACTCCTGTATGATAGAGCAGAAAATCAATTGTTCTTATAAAACTGAAGGAGTAAACCCAGGGATGTTAATCTATTTACTGTAATCTGTTTGCGAATTGATTTCAAACAGGCGTATTACTGCAGGAAATCAGAAAAAGTACAAAGAGGATAATACAAAATATAATTTCAGCATATCTTAAAAAATTATCCTCCATAGTTTTAATAGTGCTCCAATCTTATATAAATTATTTCCACAGTTGGAATTTGAATGCGAAAAACGCTCTAAAACAGGATGAAGCCCTGCAATATAGAGAATGTGCGCAAATAAAAAATAAGATATTGAGCGTGATTTAAGAATATACTGGAAAATATGAACTATTGTTGATGGGCTGCTGAGCAGGTTTTGGACAGCTGAGCAGATTTAAACCTTTGAATTCTTGTCTTTCGGACTTTCAACTTTTTCAATCGGTATTTTTCTGCCCCAATATTTTTTAGTATTTTTGATCGGTTTTGCAATCCTACTTACGATTTTTGAAAAATGCCACAGTCAAAAGAAGTCGGCCCGAATAGATATACTTAAATAAGTTAAACAGTTGACGCGAATAATAGAGCCCACTTAAGAAAGATAATGATCAGGCAATAAATTAAGAGGTTCTTTTATATCTCTTCAGAATACTGAAGAGATTAACTAGTCATATATTAATTTATCTCTACAAGCCCCTGGAACATATGCAGAATTTTGTAATCGGTAAAGCACATAAAAATGATTAATCTGAAAACTGAATAGAGAAAAACCTTTTTTGAAGAGTTTATACCTAACCATCGATGCAGAGTCAATAATTAGATGGATTAATATTACAAATAAGTTAAAATTAGATAGTATCTTTGTAAAAAAAACAAAACATTTTTATATATCTCTACTATCTTATTAATGGTGTCAATGAAATCCAAAATAAGCCACTATTTTGCATCGATGGCGCTACTATCCGGTTTTCTTTTGGCGCTAACAGGTATTGTTTTTGCTCTTTCTGTACATCTTACAAGAAAATCCGATCCTGGGGAAATAGCCATTACTTATGGTTTCATCGGTTTCGGTTTATCCCTGATTCTTACCGGTATCAATCTGATGATAAAACAACCGAAAGAATATCATCTGCATATCGCAGGAACAGGGCTTATCCTTAATTGTGCAGGGATTGTAGCTTTTCTTGCAGTTTACCCCCATGGTTGGGTATACCCGAATGTTACCTATGTAGCAGCTGTATATGCAGCAGGGGTTTGCCTGCTTGCAGGAAATGCCTTTGCAAATACGGTTTTGAATCAGATTGAGGAGAGGGCAAGACAACTTTCTGAGATAGAGTCCGAAAAGATAAAGAGTCACAGTGAAGACGAGATCGAAAAAGAAGTCCAGAAAACACTCGAAAGGTCTCTTACAGAAAAAGATGGTTTTTCGAGATTCAATATGGAGTTAAAAGACGCTGAATATGATTTTATTCTCGGAAAAGGGTTCACAGAGTCGGAAGAGAAAAAGGTCAGTATTCAGGATGAAATTTCAGAAGTTGAGAGCCTGAAGTTTGCCAGTTCCGGAAAGCTGGAAGTTCTCGATGATGGACTTGATTCAGCGTCACTGCTACTTGCCCGGGCTACCAGTACGGCATCAAGCGGCAAAGAAACAAAAGGGATATTCAACAGTAAAATGAAACTTTTCAGGAGACACTAAAAATGGCTAAAGGTCTTGATGTAGGAACCATGAATATCATATGCGCGACCAAAGGAAATGGCTTAATTTCCTTTGCCCAGCAGAGAAACGCATTCCTTGAAATGGAGTCAAACGAACTGACAAAGCAAATGCTTGACAATGGAAAAGTACTGTACACCCATAAGGGCAACAACCTGAATGTGCTCGGAGAAGATGCCTTCAAATTTTCAAATGTGTTTAACAAGCACATCCGAAGGCCCATGAAGCAGGGGATTATAAGCCCTGACGAAAAAGATTCCATTCCTATGATCAAGGTCATCATTGAAAGAGTACTCGGAGTCCCTGATAAGAAAGATGAAATACTGTACGTTTCCGTCCCTGCAAATCCTATAGATAATCAACTCAATGTGCTCTATCATGGAAAAACCGTAGAAGCCCTTGCAAATAAACTAGGATATGTCACCTACCCTATTGATGAGGGGCTTGCAGTCGTGTATTCCGAACTCAGTGACTCCAACTTCACAGGGATCGGTATCAGTGTAGGAGCAGGAATGACAAACGTAACTGTGGCTTACATGGCAACTCCAATTGTTTCTTTCAGCATTGCCCGTGGAGGGGATTGGATCGATGAGCAGGTCGCAACTGCCACAGGCATGGCAAAGGAAAGGATCACTTCAATAAAAGAAACAGATTTCGCACTGGGTTCAGAGTACGAAATCGGAAGTGTCCAGGGAGCAATTGCTGTTTACTACGATGCCCTCCTGACATACGTTCTGCAGCACCTCAAGCGCAAACTCTCGGAGACTGCTCCTCCAGATGCTGAATTCCAGGTCGCAATTGCTGGCGGAAGCACCAGAGCCAGAGGCTTTATGGAAATGTTTGAGAAGAGATTAAAGGAAACTAACCTGCCAATAAGAATTTCAAGTGTCAAGAAAAACAGGATTGTAAGCCCCTCGGGAACAGATTCCAGAGATCCTATCTACGCGATTGCCAGGGGATGCCTGATTGCAGCTCTCTCTAAGGAGGCAAGCCTCGCCCCCTCGCCCGAGCCCTCTCCCGAACCCCACGTCTCAAAATTCTCAGCTCAAAAGCCAGAGCCAGTCGGAATCGCTAACAAGAGCTGAACCTGACTGAAACTTATATCGATAAATTTGAAGAAGGAAAACACCTTCTTCAAATATTATTTCTTCAAACCTCCTTTTCAAACCACTTTTTTAAGATTATTATAGATTTAGTAGAATAAAAGATTTGATGAAATATTCCGGTTTTGCCGGGAATTTCAAGTGTGGAATACATCTAATTCAAATAAGTTACTGCTGTATTGGGCATTTCATTATAAATATATTTAGTCATAGATATTTTTGGTTTGTTTTGTGCTCGAGTTCTATAGTTATTTTTCCAATGGAATCTGTGGTTGCCCCAGATGCATCAATGTGTAAAAACGTAATCTTGAAGTATATTCTACTTGTGTAGAGTCCTTGTTTCTATATGGCTGCTTATCTTTTTAAATATTTGTCCCAGGAAAAAAATTCCCAATATTCCAGAAAAACATCATAAAAAAAATAGAAACGTATATATCTCCTTCTGATAATTTAGATAGTGGATCTCGATGAAATCTAAATTAAACCACTATTCTGCGTCGATGACCCTGCTGTCAGGATTTCTCCTGGCGTTAGCAGGTATTGTTTATGCCCTTTCCGTACATCTTACGAGAAAGTCTGATCCGGGGGAAATAGCCATAACTTATGGTTTCATCGGTTTCGGTTTACCCCTGATCCTTACGGGAATTAACCTGATGATCAAGTACCCGAAGGAATATCACCGGTATGTTGTGGGAACAGGGCTTGCACTCAGCTGGATTGGGGCTGGAGCTTTTCTTACGCTCTATCCCAGAGGATACCCTGCCTGGGGATATCCGAATGTTACCTATGTGGCAATTGCATACGCTTCCGGGATCTGCCTGCTCGCAGGAAATGCCTTTGCAAACACGGTTTTAAACCAGATTGAGGAGAGGGCAAGACAGCTTTTTGAAACCGAAGCTGAAAAGACGAAGGGTTACGGTGAAGATGAGATCGAAAAAGAGGTTCAGAAGACCCTTGAGAGATCTCTCTCAGAAAAAGATGGTTTTTCGACTTTTAACCTGGGGCTGAAAGATTCCGAATATGATTTTATTCTTGGAAAAGCGCTAACCGACTCGGAAGAGAAAAGGGTAGTCATTAAGGATGATATTTCAGAAGTTGAAAGCTTGAAGCTTGCCAGTACCGGAAAGCTTGAAGTTTTCGATGATGGGCTTGATTCTGCATCGCTGCTTCTTGCCAGGGCTATCAGTCCGGACTCCAAGAATAAAAAAAGAAGAGGGATATTCGATAACAAAAAGAAATTTTCCAGGAGGCACAAAAGTGGCTAAAGGACTTGACGTAGGAACCATGAACATTATCTGTGCGATCAAAGGAGACGGGTCGATCTCCTTTACACAACAAAGAAATGCATTTCTTGAGATGGAAGCCAATGACCTTACACGGCACATGCTTGACAATTCCAAAGTTCTGTACACACATAAGGACAACCAGCTAAATGTGCTCGGGGAAGATGCCTTTAAATTTTCCACCGTTTTCAACAAGCATATCCGGAGGCCCATGAAACAGGGGATCATCAGCCCAGATGAGAAAGAATCAATCCCGATGATAAGGGTCATCCTCGAAAGAGTGATCGGAGCTCCAGAAAAAGATGATGAGGTCCTGTACGTTTCTGTCCCTGCAAACCCTGTTGACAACCAGCTAAATGTGCTCTACCACAGCAAGACCGTAGAAGCCCTTGCCAGGAAGCTTGGGTACAATACCTTCCCGATTGATGAAGGGCTTGCAGTCGTGTACTCCGAACTCAGCGACTCAAACTTTACAGGAATAGGGGTCAGTATTGGGGCCGGGATGACAAACGTCACTGTGGCCTACATGGCAACTCCCATAGTCTCCTTCAGTATTGCCCGGGGAGGAGACTGGATCGATGAACAGGTTTCAATTGCCACAGGCATGGCAAAGGAAAGAATCACCTCTATTAAGGAAACGGACTTTTCAATAGGCTCCGAATACGAGATAGGAAGCGTTCAGGGAGCCCTTGCCGTTTACTATGATGCTCTCCTGACATACGTCCTCCAGCACCTCAAACGCAAACTCTCGGAAACCGCCCCCCCTGACGCTGAATTCCAGGTGGCAATTGCCGGAGGAGGTACAAGGGCAAGAGGCTTTGTGGAAATGTTTGAAAGGAGGCTGAAAGAAGCTAACCTCCCGATCAGGATTTCCGGTGTAAAGAAGAGCAAGTTCGTAAACCCCGCAGGTACGGATTCCCGGGACCCAATCTATGCAATCGCCAGAGGATGCCTGATCGCAGCCCTCACAAAAGAAGCAAGCCTTATCCCGGAAGTCCAGGAAAACCAGGCACCCAAATTCCAGGCGACTAAAGCCCATGGCAAGGCAGCAGTGGCTGTCGGGTCTGGAGGCGGGGACTGAACAGGATTAAATTTTCAGAGAATTTTAGAGAATTTAGAGAATTTCCCAGAATTCTCAGAGTAATGTGTTTTGAGGGGCCAAACCCCTTCTCATTCCCTTTTTATTCGGTCTTTCATTTTTCATTTTTCATTCTTTTTTCAGCTCTCCTTAAAATTATCTAATTATTCTCCTCTCATTTTGTGCGCCGCAAGCAGCTTGAGCCCTCTGTGTGCAGATAAAAAAGAAATTACTACCGCCCTGAAATTTGATACCCGAATATCAACCATGTAGCAGGGGACGACCAATAAATCCAGAAACGTTTAAATAATGTAATATCATATTTACCATATGTAAAGTGTATAGTACATTTTGTATATTTTAATTTACAATATGTCTCTAAACTTTTACTCCAAGATGACCAGTATTAAGAACAAGTATAATGGGAAATATATAAGGAGATTTTACAGATGAAGTTGAAGCAATTTCAAATATTTTTATTCCTTATTGTAATGTTCATGGGAGCGGTTTTAAGTTATGCTTTTTCAATAAGCAATCCGGTACTAGCCGCAGGCGTTTTCTTCGCAGGCGCAGCTGCTATATATTTATGCAAAAGCAGAGTGAAAGGTGTTGTTGAAGACGAGCGTGTTCACCAGGTCGGCCAGAAGGCTTCGTATGTTACTCTCCGGATAGTTACACTGGGTCTTGCTATTGGGGGTGCAGTTCTGATAGCCACGAGAGATCTCTACCCCGGCTACACAGATCTCGGTTTCGTCATGGCATACGCCAGTTGTGGTGTTCTTGTGCTTTATTCCCTTTTTTACAGACACTACAACAAAGAATACGGGGGTTGAGATGAAGAATAATATTAAAGTTTACAGGGCAATTCATGACCTTACTCAGGAAGGCCTGGCTGAGAAAGTCGGGGTAACAAGACAGACAATACACGCTATTGAGAAAGGAAAGTATGACCCCTCTCTTGAGCTTGCTTTCAAGCTTGCCAGGCTTTTTGACGCAAGAATTGAAGATATCTTTCTCTATGAGATCAGGGAGATTGATAGTAGAGAGGATTGAGATCTGCTCTGAAAAAGAGATATCCCTTAACTTCTTTAATCAAAGTTGCGCTGGCGCACCCCGTAGCAAGCTAGCGGGGTATTCGACTGAAAATAATCTTAAAATTTAGGGGACATTTATTCGATGAAAAATAGCTATTAAGGGTGTTGATGGGTGAATAACCGCATATAAATCTTTTTTCCAAAATCTGAAAGTTGGATTTCTTAATAGAAGTAGTAATAATTATTCTCGTATGTATTGCCTGAGTTTCCATTAAGTTTTTCATAAAAAAGACTTTATCAAATATTTTTCAGCTAAACTTAGCTTTCCCGGGCTCCTCCGCGCAAATAAACCTGAAGTAAAAGAGTATATGATTATGATTTTATTTTTTGTAAAACCACTATCTAGTAAAGAAGTGAAATTTCAGCACGTAAGCTAATTTTCTTAAATAGGATTTAAAGCCGATGCATCCGGAAAATCAATATTAGTTTATAAATAAATTTATAAGGAATGAGCATTTAGTTAAACACAGCTGTCTGTTTCTAAGATATTGGTTTGAAAACCGGTATATACAAAGCAATGGTAGACAGGTAACAGGCAAATAAAAACAGCTACCGAAACAAGAAGACCAGCAGGAGTAAAATATATGATGCAATCTTTTATTGTAGAACATTACCTTAGCAAAGCTGTAGATGTTTACTGTGGCGGGCCAGATATTTTCAGGGGAACTGTAGAAGCCTGTGCCGATAATGTCCTTACACTCAATAATGATGGAAAACTTACACATATAGCCATTGATAAGATTATAGCTATGTGGGCTCAATAATCTAACAACGTTATATTTTAAAACCATTATATTATTGGAAATGACAGGGGAAGAAAAAGGGCATTATTGATCTATTTCTAAACCCTTTTACAGCTAGATAATTCTTTGGACTGATGGAGGAACTTAAGCTTTTTATTCTTCATATAGAGGATGAAAGCTGCTCCTTATTCAGCAGGACCAAAATTAGATATGGGAAATACCCTGAGGTGCAAAAAATGCAGTCTTTTATAGTGGAACATCATCTCGGAGAAGTTGTAGACGTCTACTGCGGGGAGCCTGATATTTTTAACGGAAAGGTGGAAGCCTGCGCAGACAATGTACTCACTCTTGGAAAAAACGGAAGATACACGCACATAGCAATTGATAAGATCATAGCTATCTGGCGCGCGTAATAAAGGATAAAGAGTGTGATCGAGTCAGATTTTTTTAAATAAAGAGCTGTCAAATAAAAATATATTGAATTGGAGAAGTCCCAAAGTGGGATACTTCATCCTTTCATCACTTTTTTACAAAACGCCCATAAGTTCTTTGCAGTTTATATTTTGATACAGCTTTTTGCATGGGAGGCAATGAACTCTCTCATGAGTTTTGCTCCGAGCATGGCTGTCTGTCCGGAATCATATTCAGGGGCAATTTCAACTACATCGAAAGCCATTGAGTAAGGAGCAAGAGTCCTTATTGCAGTTCTGACGTCCCGGGCACTGAGGCCAAAAGGCTCAGGTGTACCGAGACCCGGGGCGTAAGCAGGATCTATTGCATCCATATCAAGAGAAAGATAGAGCTGGCTACAGTCCAGACATTCAATTGCTTCTTTGAGGACTTCGACCATGCCTATGGATTCAACATCATCCGCAGTGTAATATTTCAGGTTATTTTCCCTGGCAAAAACCCATTCTTCTTCCGGGCCGCTCCTTATGCCTATAGAAACAAGATTCTTCGTGACCTGGTCGAGAATATTCCGGGATACACATGCATGGTTATTCTTGAATCCCCTGTACTCCTCCCTGAGGTCAAAGTGGGCGTCAAGGATAAGGACTCCGAAATCATCTCCTGCGAACTCGGCACACGCCTTAACCGTCGAATAAGTCAGGGAATGTTCTCCACCAAGCATTATTGGAAGCTTTCCGTCATTCAGTAAACCTTTTACATCTTCGTAAAGATCCCGTAGGGTCTCGTCAACCAGGGCTGATGTTTCCAGGTTTCCTGCATCATAAATAGGAAGGTCCACAAGATCGATGTCAAATGTCGGGTTATAACTCTCAAAATTTGCAGAAACCTGCCTCATCGCGTCCGGAGCCCAGCGGCTGCCTGCGCGGTACGAGGAGGTGTTGTCAAAGGGTACGCCGAAAATAACATAACGTGCAGAATCATAGTCTGCAAGAGCATCTATAAAGGAATTGGGCAAAAACATACTCTTACCTGATGTAAATTGTTTACTTAAAAAAGAAACTCAGGTTATTAACCTGAGTTTTCACCTGCTTTTCAGAGACTTATGTCCTTATATCGAGTTTGACCTTTCCGAGGGCTGTGATATAAGAAATCTCTTCGCCCTCTTTTACCTTTTCCTTGTATTCCTCAGGGATTACAATCTCAAAGGTCGAAAAGTCTCCCAGATCCATGAGCTGGGCGATTTCGCCAACGATTGAGATTACCTGTGCACTTTTTCGCTCTACAATCGGAACATAGACTTTGTTTGCAACTGAACCAATGTAGGAGCGCTTCTGACCGTCAAAAAGACCAATTGTCTCGATTCTTGCCTTTGCGGCTCCATGTTTCCCTGGTTTGGATTTTGTAATGCTCTTTATGATACATGCTTCGTCGTCAACGATTACGTACTTCCCTTCTTTGAGCTCCTTAACTTCAACCTGCTGTTTCATAACAATTCTCCCTTACGTTTTAGATATGTATATCAATAAGTTGTAAGCGCCATACCGGATTTGCTGGCAAATTTTCCAGTGCCAATTCCGGCGAAGTGGTATAAAAAGGCTTATCTAATTTTTAAGCTTGTATACCCTTTTATCTCAATAAGTTATAAGCGCCATACCGGATTTGCGGAAAATTTTTCCAGTGCCAATTCCGGTGAAGTGGTATAAGATGGCTGTTCTAATTTTTAAGCCTGTCTACCCTTTTATCCATACTTTGCTTACTTGCTCTGTATAGAAAAACTGGAAAGTAATTACTACCTGAATGCATGTACAATCTCACAGGTAGAGAACTAATACGATTAATTATCCTAGAGTATATAACGCTTATGCGAGATTTTGTTTTTCCGGGAGTAATTTCAGAGAAAACTTTCAAAATAACTGGATAACTCCATTAATTTGAACGGAATCTTCGAGATAATAGGTAAAATTTGACTGTTCAAGTCAATTACCCGCTAAATCTAAAGATTTAACGGGTTTCCTGCGGAGGTGTTATGAACTCCGGATGAACCCTGTTCCTGCGGAATTTGCAATACATACAAAAGTCCGTAGCCTTTTTCAGTTTTCCTTTAACATCCGAATCCAAGTTCTCTCAGTTTTTCCTGAGAGGGCACTCCCTCCGTATCCCAGCCGCGATACCGGTAATACTCCTGAAGAGCAACTTCAAACTCCTGCCTGGGAATTCCATCTGCTCTTTCATCGCTGCCAGCTTCGAAAAACCTCTCAGGAAGGGCATCATCTTTCCGTGTAAAACCCGCTCTCAGGTTGTAAATTTTCTCCAGATTCCAGATTCTTTCTCCTGCTTTCAGGAGTTCCGCAGGAGATACTTCCATCCCGACCCCCGAATGCAGAAGGGCTGAACAGAGTTCTTCATTAATGGCAAAAATCGAAAACGGACAGAACACAAGGGAATCCAGCACAGCAGTCAGGTTTTCAAAGACCTGCAGAATTCCAGCTTTTCCTTTGAGGCTGAAGCGGTCAAGGAGCAGAGGCTTTCCAAGAACTTCGGGTCCGACCATAAAGGCTGTAAAGTAATCTCCCCCATGGCAGGAGGTAGCGTAAGCAAGGGCCTGCCCTCGGATTCCCCGGGGATCAAAACCCCCGAGTTCGAGACCCTTTACATCCATACTAAGATATGCTCTCTTCCGGGCTGAGAAATACTTTCTAGCTCCATTTCCGGGTTCACTCCCTTCCCCGATTGCTTCAAGAAGAGTTTCAAGTTCCCTGACATCTATTTTCCCGGATTTGAGTTCCGCACAGGCGCCGAGTACGGAACCTGCAGAGATAGGGTCAAGCCCGTAATCCTTACAGATTCTGTCTGCCCTGAGCACCGAATCGAAGTCCTGGTTTTCAAGATTGAATCCGAAAGCCCACAGGGAATCGTAGTCAGGAAGAACCTGCCCTGTTTTCATTATCCTTCGTTTACAACCCAGGGGACAGGCAGGACAGCTTTCTTTCTCAAGCTCGAAGCTGGTTTTGAGATATTCCCCTGAAAACAGGTCCGCAAAAGTAGTTCCTCTTCCGGAAAAGTTTTTGCAGGGGATGAGGTCCATATAATCCAGAAGTTTTACAAATGCAGGAGTACCGTAGTTTGCAAGCCCTTTGGAGAGCACGGGGTTTGCTTCAAAAAGCTTTAGCATCTTTGTTTCAAGGTCTTTGAACTTTTCAGGACTGGCTGGCAAAAACTCTTTTTCCCCTTTTACAACCACTGCCTTCAGCAGCTTTGAGCCTGCAACCGCCCCCAGGCCTCCCCTTCCACTGTGGATGGAATCAATGACAAAAGAAGAAATCAGAACTTCTTTTTCTCCTGCCCTACCTATGCAGGCGACGCTTCCTTTACTCTTCAGGGCCTCTGTGCCTGCTTCGGTGTTTTTTCCCCAAAGCTGATCTGCCTGCACAATTTTTATCTCTTCCCCCCTTACCTCCACAAAGGAAGGTTTTTTTGCCTTTCCGGTAATGACCAGAGCATCAATCCCGGCTTTTTTAAGTTCTCTCCCGAAGCCCCCACCCATGTTCCAGCTAAATATTGTGCCTGTTAGAGGTGACTTCGATGTAAGAACTGCCCCTGAAGCCATCGGAGCAAGGCCTGTAAGCGGCCCGGTAGTGAAAATCAGGGGGTTTTCAGGGCTAAGAGGGTTAATACCAGGATCTGCAAGCTCGGAAAGTAACTTTACTCCAAGTCCCCTGCCTCCCAGGTACATACGGATTAATTTTTCATCGGTACCGGTGACGGTAACTGCTTCGGAACTAAGGTCTATAGATACTGTTTTTCCTGTCCAGCGAACCATATCAATCCCTTTTTATGCCTCTTTAAATTCTACTTTTTTTGACTTAGTTCTGATGTTTTTTCAACCGGATTTCAAGTTAGAATTCCTGTTTCGATTCTTTTTCGATTCATTTTCATTCATTAATTCATTCATTCATTCATTCATTCATTCATTCATTCATTAATTCCAGATTCTGTCCTTTCCCTTTAAGTCTTGTAACCACTCTATAGAAATATTTGCCTTAAAGCCTTCCTATTGAGAGATAATTTTTAATCAGGACCTGTAATGTGAAGATCTTAAAAGAGCCAGCCTTTAAGACAGAGAAATCTGAGATAATATTACATGAATCTGGAGAAACCGTATATTATTTCTGTATACGCCCTTGTCCGGAATGAGAAGGGAGAATTTCTGCTGCTCAGGCGTTCGGAAAACTCCCGCACCAATCCTGGGAAATGGGACCTGCCGGGTGGGAAGGTGAACCTGGAGGAGACTCTTAAAGAAGCAGTTGTGCGTGAGGTCTGGGAGGAAACCGGAATTTCAATTTATCCGGGGGAAATTGCAGGAGAAGTAAACTTTGAGCTCCCGAAAAAAAAGGTTATTGCTGTTCTATATAATGGGGGGTATGTTATATCTGAGGTAAAATTGAGTTCGGAGCATATTGAATACGCCTGGATTTCCCTTGAACGCATTCTCGAAATGGAGACACTCCCTGCTTATTTCAGAGACTTTTTCAAAAGGTTTGCCCTCGAAAACAAAAAACCTTACGAGCCTCCGGTGTGATCCGGAAATCTGCCTATTTGTCTTTCATTTGAGATCATTCATTTGAAGTACTCATCTTCAAGTTTTTTTCTTTTTTTCCGGCTGTACTGCCAGCTTACACCAAGGAGCAGGAGAATTGCAAGAGCTATAAAACCTGCTACACGCAGCAGAGTTCCATATTTGTTCAGCAGAATGGGGTTCACATTATCCCTGAGTTCATACTCAGGATACATTATATCTCCCCGATCATTGCTGTGCCCGAGGCCAAGAGCATGCCCGAGCTCATGCTTTGCAATGGTAAGCATGGTTGCGTCTCCATACTGCCGCCAACCCCTACCCTGATAGTTTCCAACCTCAAGGACTATATCCACTCCAATAAAACGGTCTCCAGAGATACTGGGTTTTGCATAGCCTGCTACACCCGAAGGAGCGCCTTCCACGCTCTCCAGGTTTTCCACCCACATTATTCGTATGTCAGCTTCTTCAGAGTCAACAATTTCAAAAACAGGGCTGTACTCGAGGTTCCCGTTTCCCCCTTCTTCCCAGTATTCAAGAGCCTCCTCTATTTGTTCATAGTAGGTGGGGCTGTAATGGAGCGGGGTATTTTTGTCGTCTATGTACACTGTAATAGGAGAATGATTCCAGGGATTATCGAGAATCTTCTCTGAACTTGCCCCGGATACCGGGAAAACAGCAGGTAAAAATAATACCATCAGCAATAAGACTAAGGATAGAATTATTTCATGAATATTGTTTTGATTAATGTAAATGAGCCTCCGTATCGGCAATTAATTTACTTCCAATCATTATAGGATTAGTATTAGAATTATTATAATAAGGTAAACCTGTTTTACAGGAATACTTCATGAGACCTCAATGAATCCCGATAAGTTTATGGCTTGCGTTAAATAAATACCGAAAAGATCTGTAAAAAAATAAGCATTAAGATTATAAGAACTTAACTTAGGAATGTTTATTAAAAAAATTAAACCAGAATTTGGTCTGTAAACCGATTTTTAATTTAAACGATCTTCAAAAATTGTTTTTTAAAATAAAATCTAAAATTGAACTTCCAATAAATGAGCCTGAAAAAGTTAAATTTCGGGGATTTTGCTGACTATTTACTTAATGTTTGCTCCGGAGATATTGCATACTTCGCAATCAGGATCACAGCATTGTTCTTTTTCGTCACTTTCCTCTTCTTCAGATCCCTCTTCGTCACCAGGGAATTCTGATGCAAGCGCCCTTGTACTTCCTGCAAGTACTGCGGCGTTGGCCAGGGATGCCCCTATCATTATTGCATAAAATATTTTTTCTTTTGTGATTCCCTTTCTTTTTGCGATTCTGATATGCATTTTAAGGCAATGATCGCAGCGAAGGGCAGAAGCTACACCTATGGAAATAAGCTCCACGGTTTCTGGGTCGAGATTTTTGAACTCTCGCATGATAGAATTATCATAAAGAGTTTTTGGGATGAAGATCTCAGGGAGATCTTTCATAAAATTCATAATGTAAGGAACTTCTCCATACTGTTTCCGGACATCATCGAGAAGTTCCGGGATGACTTTCTCGGGGTCACTTTTCAAAATTTCCACAATATCCTCAAGTTCCATAAGAAACCACCAGCGCACATTAACGTGGAAAACAGGATTGGACGCCATTTTTCTGGTAGGGCTTTACAGTTTAAAGGATAAGTGAAAAGCCACAAACCCAGTAAAAATGTAAAGGATAAAGTTTAACCCAACAGAATCCGGGTCAAATTGCAAAACCAACGTCAGACTTAGATTTGATTTTTATCAATATATAATTTTTCATTTTTGACCTGGAAATATTTGCAAGCTCGGAAAGGACGACTCCTTCATCAAACTCCAGCTTTTCAATTTTCTCATGGAATTCATCGTATGGAAGTTTGACCCTGAGTCCGTCAAGCTGAAGGGTGAGAGGAGCAGGAGAGAGCACCCTGCGGATTTCCGGAACCTGGTTTTCGATCTCCTTCATGACTCGCGCAGGAAGTACCGCAAGCGGGTCTTTTGCCTGCTGCTGGCGAATCTCAGAAGCAATCTTTGAAACCCCTTCGTTCAGATTGTCGAGGGCATTAATCTCCTCTGTTCTTCTTAACCTGTGAGAAACCCGTCCTATATTTCCAATGTAGAGGTCTGCTCCGGGGACATCTTCGGTTTTCAGTTCAGCAGGCCCTCCGGTAACCACAATAGGTATCTCAATGCCTTCAAAGAGTTTCGGCTTCTTTTTTGTGATACAGTCACTGAACGACCCGAAAGTGAAAACTGCAATATCGTGCTCGTTGATGAGCTTTCTTTCATAGTCCATGGACAGGGAGACCCTGCGCCCCATTCCCCTTGCAAGCCCTATCATATTTGTATTGGCTCCGGGATGGCGGAGGTATTCTGCTATATCGCAGGCCGAATGTGGCAGATGGTGTGAGGCAAGTGTAGGGGATACAACTGCAATCTCTACCCCTGTAAGAGGAGCTTCCATCAGGACTCCAAGCAGTTCATGCGAGAGCTTTTTTACAATATCAATATCTTTTTCAGGGATAAGCATTATAAGATTGACTTCGGTCCCGGTAACTACTTTCTGAATTATGTAGCCTCCGAGGTCTTCCATCAGTTCGATTAAAAGCCCGTGCTTATGGACTCCACCGGTGTAAAGATAGGGTAGGAGTACAACCATCTTACTTTTTCCCTCCTTCCGTCAGTTCTTCGAGCATTGCTCCTGCTTCTTCGATCCACTCATGTTTCAATGCTTCCTCAGATGCCACAAAAACAAAGCGATTACCTTTATATAGATGGTAGCGAACCCTGAAACCCTCGGGAGTGGCGCGGACCGCGAAATCCACGAGATTTTCGTGAAGCCTGTGCCGGGGGTCTGCAACCATCATTTCTGCAATAAAAGCTGCCTCTTCAGCGGGTTTATCCGTGGTTATGGCTACAGTCCAGCGGTCCGGCTGGCTGATGTTCGCTTTTCCGTAGCGCTCCCAGAGTTTCCCGAGCAGTTCCGGAATGTACTGCTCTTTTTTGATAGAAATCATTACTTCTCCGGCGACAGGTTTTGCTTCCACGTCAGCAATATCGATTGTCGTAACCCTGGTGCCAACATCCCTGAGAATGATTGCCATCTGGAAGAGAGAATCTTCAGGTCTTAGCACTACCTTGATCCGTCCTATTGCAGGAGCAAGCTTGAGACTTGCAAGGTTGTCCTCGATAATCTTCCTGTAAAACTCCTGCTCCGAATCAATTGCTGACTCGACAACAAAGATCTCAAGCGAATCCATTTTGAGCTCACTCCTCCACATAGCCGGAAGCAAGAAGTGCTGCCCCTACTGCCCCTATCATGTGGGAGTTTTCCGGTACAAGAACCTCAATCTTGAGAAGGTCTCCGAGAGCTTTCGGGACTCCTTCGATAAGGGAAGAACCTCCTACAAGGATCAACGGCTCTTTTACGTCCACTTCCTGCAGTTGCTGCTCGTAGATCTGTTCTACCACACTGTAGCAGGCTGCAGCTGCGACATCTTCAGGAGTAGCTCCTTTGGCAAGGGAGTTTACAAGGGACTGTATCCCGAAAACTATGCAGTAGCTGTTCATGTTTACATTTTCCTGCATACCCTTGACTGCAAGTGCCCCGAGTTCCGTAATCTCCACACCTAGCCGCTTTGAGATCATTTCAAAGAAACGTCCCGAAGCTCCTGCGCAGATCCCTCCCATTGTGAACATGCCAGGGATTCCGTCTTCAACAGAGATCGCCTTGTTGTCCATACCTCCGATATCAATGACCGTCGCAGAGCCCTTTTGCCTGCCTGCAAGGTAGACAGCTCCCTTTGAGTTGACGGTAATTTCTTCCTGGATCAGCTGGGCGTTAAAATGGTTCCCTATAAGAAAACGTCCGTATCCTGTAGTGCCCAGAGCCTGGACTTCTTCTCTGGCAACTCCGGCTTCTTTAAGGGCCTGGGAGTATGCTTCGTCAGCACTTTCAAGGACTTTTGTTGTGGGCACCCAGCCTTTACCTATGATCTTGTTATCTCTCATAACCACAGCTTTTGTGGTTGTCGATCCCGAATCAATTCCCGCAGTCAGCCCGGTCTGGACTTCCCTGGCAAGGAGATGCCTGCGCCTGGCAATTGTGGTCAGGGCTTCAAGACGGGTGAGCAGGGTGCCTGCACTTGTTCGTTCGGTAAATGAATAGCTGATTACAGGGATCTCGGAGTGCTTATGGATGTACCTCCGGACCTCGTTTCGAACAATAGCTCCTTCTGCACAGCGGAAGCAGGTAGTAATAAAGACCCCATCTACTTTTGTTGTACCTTCAACAACGGCCTTTGCCCGTGCCATCATGAGCCTGAGGTCTCCGCTTGCAACTTCAAGCCCGAAATCTTTGCCTATGGTATCTATGGATGCAATGTCAATTTCGGGATAAATGAATTTTGCATCTACTCTGGCTGCGGCAGCTTCAAACTCGGGCTGAACCCCGGCATACTCAGATCCGCAGGAGACCAGAGCAATCTTTACAAGTCCGGATTCTTCGGCACTCATTCCTCTGCCTCCTTTTCTGCCGGTTCTTCCTCTACTGGCTTTTCATCTTCGTCCGGCTTTTCTTCAGGCAATGACTCCAGAAATGCTGCGATTTTGTTCACGAAATCGCGGGCATCCTCGTCGGATTCCGGGTATTTTACTTCCAGAACAGGAACCCCTTTATCGCGCACCAGGTATTTCATCAGTTCGTTTGTGCGGTTACAGCCCACGCAGCCAAAGTTTGCAGGGGGGTTTTCAACTATGATTGCAGCTTCTGTTTCTTCTATAAGGGGACCTATTAGAGACATTCTTCCCCTTACTCCAGCCGGCACTTCAACCGCAGCATATCGAAGCCCGATTTTAGGATCTTCGGGAGTAATATTAATAGGGGGAGAATCCAGGCTGATGTTTGTAACTTTCTCTCTTACCTGGTTCATCATTGTAAGGGGTTTATGCTCGAAGCGCTCAACCAGGTCAGATAAAATAAGACTGTTTACAGGGTAAATGAAAACCTTTGCCAAAAAAATTCACCTCGCAAGCTCCTCTTCAATAATTTTTTTCAAATCAGAAACTTTAAGCCTGCTTTTCTCTTTGTGTTTTTCTTTTACGGACTCTTTTGCTTCCAGTTCATCAAGTGCAGCCCCTATGGCAGGGAGCATCTTCACTTCTTCCCTCAGGAAATGGAATCCAGGCCTCGGGCCTCCGCCCCGGCTTGCCCGACAGCGCCTCTCATCACCTGCAGGAAATCCCCTATCTTTTATAAAAATGTGGTTTTTATCCATCTGCTGAATCTTTTCTACCACTGAAAGGACATCCTCCTTTGATCCTGTTACAATAAGCCCAAAGCAGGTCTCCTTTACCGTAACCGGAAACTCTGATTCATAAATCTTCATGGCTGCATCCGCAGGCAGCACTTTATCCGAACTGATTACAATGTACTTTGTAATCTCATTTTGTTTTATTTCTGTCATCTTCTGTCTCTCCTCAACTTCGGGAGACTTCACCTGCGATAAATCCAAACATGTGAATCCGCTCAAGTATCAACATTATTTTCGGTTATGTAATAGTTTATTATGCATTATTTAATTAATTTAATACAAATTATATAATTTAATAATTATCAATAATTAGGATTCTCAGTTCCCCTTATCATCAGTTCTCCTGCGTGCAGCTTCAATTATATATATCGCATCTCCTTCTTCGATGCCCTTAAGTCTCTCAGGCTCGACTATCCGACCGATAATATTCGTTGAGGAAAACTTTTCTCCGGTAGGACCGAAGAGATCATCATCTACAAGTCTCGCTCCTATGGTCCCCATCCTTTTTGCGGCCTGATTTGTGATTCCTATTTCCCCGGCCAGTACCCTGCCACTTGGCGTGTTTTCAGGAAGGATTTCTTTGTATTTCACCACTTCCTTTTCTGTTTTGAAAAGGTAAGTGTTCTCATAGACCATATAAACAGGAAGTTTTCCGACGGTTTTTGTCTTGAGTTCAAGAGAATGACGGAAAAAGTCTACCGATTTTGGGGCTATCTCCGGGTAAAGCTCAACTTCAATGAGTTTTTCCCTGGATACCGCATAAGCAGTCACTTTCGCTTCTCCGAGAATTTCCAGAGTTGTTGGCGGGTCCTGCCTGACAATTACTGCGTCCTTTCCTGTGTACCCATCTCTTACCAGTTCCACACCTATAGAGGAAAGTACGGGCTCGACCTCTTCAAAGCTGTGTCCCAACAGGACTATCTGGGGAGGAAGGCTTTCTACTGACAGCTTCTGTCCCTTTTCTGCGAGTTTGATAAGCTCAAGGCCTTTTGTTACCTGCCCTACGACCGAATGCACAAGGCTTGAAGGCCGTTCCTCTCTGGAAATATATATCCTGCCGGCCCCGTATCCGACTGTCCTGACAGAGATGGCACCTTCTCTTCTCGGATCAAAATTTTCATAAGGAACAGGTTCTTCTTTCAGGCTATCATCTGAGATAAATGAGCTGGTTATCACATCTACGTTAAGAGTTCCCTCGCGGGTCAGGGCATAGAAGTGTTCAGCTCCCTTAGGGGAGTTTCTGGAAAGCTCGACCTCAAAATAAGTAAATACACTATCATTATTTTCAAGAATGGTAGAAAGATCGGTAGTACAGGTTTTTTCTGCAAGTTGTTCCCATTCTATAATAGGCTCTATGCTCAGGATGGAGTCTTCTCTCGAAAGCCTGAAAATAAGATTTCTCCCGGTTACAACTGTTGCAAAAACGCCATCTTCGGGAGATCCATACTCAGCAGCATGCCTTTTTCTTGACAGGATCAGATGAGTATTACGGGAGTCAAATCCTCCTGCCCCGAATACAACATCAAACGCTTCAAAGCTCCCGGTCTCACGCAAAGGCTTTATGTCGGCTTCAAAAGGTCCGAAAGCCAGAGCTTCAGGACTTGCCCAGTGGATGGTTTTACCTTCATACTCTTTATAATGTTCAGCCCATAGTTTTCCAGAGGATGATTCCGGATCTTTGAGTTCTATCCTTAGCTCCCCTCGGGGTGTCTTGATAGCGTATTCGGTGACATTCTCCGTCCTCTTCTCAGCGGCTTTTTTAAGAATTCCAACCGCTGTACCGGCTATATAGGGGGCTCTGGAAACTTTAAGGGCGTCTCCAAGGGTAGAGCCTGCAGGCAAAGTGTATTTTTGCCCGTTCACCTCTACGCTGATCTCATTACTCGTAATCGGCACCTCATTTTAGTATTTTTCTATGTTAAGAGGTGGCGGCATATTTATATTTCTTCTGTAGCTTTGAGCCCTTCTTCTGTAGCTTTGAACCGTTCTTCTTCAGTGAGATGGGAGAGTACGTTCTCCGGTTTCCCTATAGCTACGATCTTTCCATCGCGCATGAGTGCAACACGGTCGCAGATCTCATTCACAAAGTCCATGTCATGAGAGACAACAACAAAGGTTTCTCCGATCTCTTCTCTGGCTTTAAGGATGGAGTTTGTCACTGATACCTTGGTAATAGGGTCCATTGTCCCGGTTGGTTCATCCATAATGACGATTCTTGGCTCCTTGATAAGGACCTGCGCAAGTGCAATTCTATGTCGCTCTCCTTCACTCATTTCATTGGTCATTTTGGACAAAACAGCTTTTGCCTTATTTTCTTCAAAACCTGCAGCCTTGAGAGTAATTATGGCTTTTCGAACCCCAAGTTCGAATGGAAGGTCCAGGCTAATGGATTCTGTAAGGTTGTCTATTACGGAGCTGTGGGTATAAAGCCCGTATTCCTGGTGCAGGAATCCCATGTATTTCGTTGCCCTGCCTTTGTTTTCAACCCCTAATTTTGTCATGTCCACCCATCCATCCCCGACGCGGACTTCAACTTCTCCTGAGGTTGGTGGTAAAATTCCCATAAGGATTTTCGAGGTTGTGGTCTTGCCTGCTCCGCTTACCCCGACAAGGCCGAAAATCTCTCCTTCCATCACGTCAAAAGAGATTTTGTCCACAGCTCTTACCACACCCCGGTCTACTGAGATATAACGCTTTGTCAGATCCCTTACGCGGATAATAGGCTCTCCTACCAGAGCGTTCTTTTCCTGCCTGACCATGGATGCACTTTGCATAAAGATCGCAGAAACCTCAAGTGGGTCTCCTTCCTGGACTACTTCCCCATTTTCAAGCAGAATTGCCTTATCTGCCAGTTTCTCGATTACTTCGGGCCAGTGGGATGTAAGAACCATGCTCATATTGTAGCTCTTAACAGCCTTTATAATGGCTTCGTGAACCAGCTTTGCAGTCATGGGGTCAAGGGTACCTGTAGGCTCGTCGGCTAATAGGAGAAATGGATTTCTTACAAGCTGTCTTGCAAGCACAACCCGCTGTTTTTCTCCCCCGGAAAGCTCCCTCGCCACGTGCATCATACGGTGGCTCAGGTTTACCTCCTCGAGGAGTTCAACTGCCTTTTTCATGGCGTCTTCTCCCTTATACCCGATTTCATTCAGGGAGTTTATGACGTTTACCAGAACTCTTTCATCCCCATAAAGGGCAAAGGTTCTCTGGAGCATGATTGCAATGCGCTTGGTGATATCCTTTCTTATAGGGTCGTAAAGTGAAAGTTTTATAAAATCAGCTTTGAATGCCTCAAGACTCTCGCCGCAGACCGGGCATTTCTGGCCAATTTTGCTTGGACGTTCTATATATCCGCATTTCTCACAGCGGGCCAGATGATAAATTACTTCGCCCGAGATATTCTCAAAAGATTCGGTCCCACGCAACACATGCATCAGGATTGTTTTCCCGGATCCGCTTTTTCCCAGAATCCCAACGACTTCCCCTTCGTTGATGCTTAAACTTACGTTTTTCAGTGCCTTAAGACCATCGAAATCTACGGTTAGATTTTTTACTTCAATAAATACTGGCATGTATTTTCCTCCGCAAATTATGAGTTGCAAATAAGTCCTGGTGGCTTTCTCCTGCCTGGACGTATCGCTCAAGAGTGAAAAGTAATTACTTTAAAGTGAATATCGCATTAACAGAATCAATAAATTTCACACATATGGGCAACAATTAGATAAGAGTAAACATTACATAAACATAACGCATTATTATGTCACTGTTAACATCTAGAATCAATATCAGTTGGTGAATTTACGGGATTTTTGCTCTTTATAATCCTTTTACCACATCCACAACTTTGATTATATCGTCGAGCACCACATCTGCTGCTGCCCTGAGCTCTTCTGGTCTTTCGTCTCCCTGCTGGGTCGTCATTATACCCACATCTGCTGCCCTTAGAGCCAGGATATCGTTAATTCCGTCCCCTACCATAACTACTTTCTCGTACCTGGTTTTAAGTTCAAGCACCACTTTCTCCTTCATAATGGGATCTGCAAAAGCAAAGACTCTTTCTTGCGGGATATTTACTAACTCTGCAAGTTGCACAAGAGCGGACATTCTGTCCCCGGATGCTATGTACATATCCACTTTCATGGCATAGAGCGACTGGATGGTCTGCAACGTCTTACCGAATACCTGCCCTCCCGTGCTGAGCACATAAGGTACTTTTCTTGCCTCTGAGTCCACTATCAGACCTGCCGCAAGATAAATGCTGTCAGGGCAGAGGGATGTAACTGCCTTAAGCACGTCATGTACATCCCCCATCAGGAGAGGAGCCCCCCTTATGATCTCACAGGCAACTTCAGGGGTAAACTTTCCTTTTGAACAGCTGATACCTATTGAAACTCTGTACTCCTTTATAAATTCAAATAAAAACATATCCCTTCTTGAGTGCAGGATTATTTCATTATCGGTATTAAGAGCTACAAGGCCGCAACCGTTTTTCTTCGCGACAATGGCAGTGCTCTCTATGTTTTCAAGGATATTCCCGGTGCTGGATTCTTTTGCAACTCTGTACATGCGGAGAAGAGTTCCGGCACTGTCAAAGACCACTGCGATTCGTTTAGCCATGTCAATTGATTAATCTATAAAATAAAAAAATCTTTGTGAAAGCCCGGAAAAGTAGATGGGAAACTGAAATTTATAAAAATAAATGAAGTAGGAAAGTAAAACTCCTATTTACATTTTCTCTTACAGGATTGAGGCTCCCGAAAGCAGGACTCCGGCAAAAAATCCGAGAATTACTCCGGAATTCAGGAAGGGCAGCCCTGCCTGAGGTTTCCCTTTCATTACCAGGATGGACAAAAATACATGCCCCACAAGAGTTCCCAGCATTGCCCCAAGTACAGGGTATGAGAATCCTCCATTTTCAAGGAATACATTTGCGGAAACTACCAGCAGGGTGGGCATGACTGCGTCTCCAAGGCCCATGAAAAAGGCTTCACGTTTTTCCCCTTCTTTAAAACTTTCCTTAATGAATGAATAGTTCGAGTTCTTTGGGATTATGAAAAGAAGAGGAAGTTTAAGGTCCATTACACCTTCAGCCATGGTTATCATATGTTTTGTCTTATATACCGAGATGGCATCATAGACTGCAAGCAATATCAGAAGGACAACTACAGGGATAATGGAAAGGGAGATTCCTAACAGGGCACTGACTCCACCTGCTATGCAGACCCCCAGAATATCGATTACATACCACTCCGGATATTTGTAAAGTAATACTGTCAACCCTGTAGAAATCAGGAGTGAAGCGAGATTTTCAAAGCCTGCGAAGGAAGGAATCAGGGTGAACAGTGCGAAAAAGACATAGTAGAGAGTACTGACTATGGCGAAGTATATGAGTAGGCTGATAATCCATTTCATGTTTTTCTTTATCGCTACCAGGACAAGAAGCGTAAAAACCAGGATCATCACGATATAATAAATCGAATTGGAAACCTGTGTCGGATCTTCAAAAGCCTGCATGTCATTAACTTCCATTGGCGTTGATAAAAGAAGGGCGAGAACCTGCACTATCAGGATTAACCCTGCCATGGAAAGAATCGGCAAATAATCTTTAAGTGAATTTTCGCTGGAACTCAAGTACTAAACTCCTTATTTCTTGACACTATGCCTTTTCTATTCCTTTATATATTTACTCTATCCTCTGTCTTTAATTTTTATGCCCCTTAATAAATAATCAATTTCGCCAATTATCTGCCTTCCCCGTATTTGTTCTGAGATATTAGAATAGATTCACAATTTATCAGGCGTTTTCATTTTGTAAGAATTCTCCATCCACTGTTAGTTTACCTGATAGGAATCCAGGGAATTTTCTTTAAGATATTGTTTGGTTTTTTGAGAGATCAGGGAAAAAATAAATTCTGGATAAAAGATACATAAATAGTTTATGCAAAAAATTATATAGAATCACTGTATAAAAAACAAGCAAAAATAGAAAAATAGTAAATATGGAAATGCAGAAAAAATATAAAAACAGTAAATACTTTAATGGAAATTATCTCCACCTAATAATTTTCAGCCCGTTATGAGGAATTTGTGGTTTTACACGAAGTTTATGACTGCATAAGGAGAAATTCCATAAGTACTTTAGAGGTATACAATGGAGACCAGAGATACAGTATTCCTTGTTGTGATGGTTCTGTCATCATTCCTTCTATCCTTCGAATGGCTTAGAAGGTTTACATACAAGCCCACAAATCCTTTCATTGACCCTTTAATTATTTTATCGATTATGATTCTGGCCGGAACATTATCTCTCATGCTCATCTCTATTAATGACAAGCTTCAGAGTTTTGAAGACAAGATGGAAGCAAAGGACCGTGCCCTCAGGGTTAATATGGAAAGTTCGGAAACAAAAATCGAAGAAAGTATGAATGAGCTCTCAAGTAAAGTTGATAATGCAGTATATGAATTCAACCGCAGAAAATATCACTGATTTCTGCTCACAATCTTATTTTTCCCTCAGGAGTAAATACGGCCAGGTTTCTTCTAATAAGATTCTCATCAATTATCTGCCATCTGTGACAGGTTTTTTCTTTTTGTGCCCTGTCTTTCTTTTCACAGTGTTTTCTTTGCCTTTTTTTCAGACCCTCTTAATTCGGTCTTAATTTTCCCTTCAAACTGTCTTTCTTTCCATTTCCTCCTCTTTTTTATCGGACGGTTTTTAAACTGTCCGTCCTCTTTTTTACCAGGACTGTTTTTAAACGGATTTTATCGTTAATCAACGATTTTTTAGAAAACTTCCAAATATTTTCATTTTAGAATATCTCTTCAGGCTGGACAATATGCAAAATTCGTGTAATTGAATTGCTCTATGGAGTAAATACCGGCACAAACAGATACAATTAAGAGGAAAAGTTAATATACAGGATTTGTAAAAGAGAATCTACTTTACATATTTGATTAATTTGATTTGTTAATACGAGCATTTACATATATGATAATTTATGTTATTTATCGATACGGAATTGTTATCCTGCCCAGTATTTTCAGGCGCAAGCCCCATGATTTAGCAAAGTATATATATTGGATGTCCTGTAGTAGAGAGGAATATCTGGAATCCAGACAGTTATAAATATATTCAAATTGATATAGTGTATCGTAAGTTATTATTACTCAGAGTTAGTATATTGATTACTTGTGTAAACAGGTAAAGAAGGAAAGCTAATATGCACCTCAATCTGGAACCGATTGGCATTATCAAAAAGGTTGCAAATAAGTCGGAGATTTTGATTTATTCTGATTTTGAGCAGGTCATACGAAATATAGTGTCCAAAATAGGAGAAGGAGCCGAAATGGGCCAGAAGCTTCTGGTTATCCATAAAAATAATAGCAAAAAACAAATAGATGGTCACCAGGTCCAGGTCACGAAGGCGACGCTTCTGGAAAGAAAAGGAAATCTGTTAACAATATCCAAAATAGAGGCAAATGAAGATTCCGTAATTGACGTCCGACTTGATCTTACCGCCTGACACCCTTCTACTTCGACATATGCCGACAAAAATTAGAGATTCCTGGATGTTTCCCTTTTCTCCGGGATAGCCTGGATGGCATTCATGGAGAGCTGAATTTGGGATGGAAATTCCAGAAAGCAGGGTTTACTGTAATTATTTTTATTATAATTCTTTTTTTGCTGCTGAGCAGCGGCTGTCTAAAAGAAGGTACAGATTTTAAAAAGCCCGGCGGTGGGGCTGAAATAGAAAGCAGAGATTCTGCAGGACCTGAGGCAGATATTCAGAAACACCAGCTATCTACTGTTGTTGCTATCTATATGGTTGGAAGTGACCTTGAGTCTTCAAACAAATATGCCAGCAAGGATATCCTCGAAATAATTGATGGTGCCTCCACGCTGAACGTGGAAGATACTGAAATTCTTATAGCTTATGGAGGAGCTTCTGCAGAGGGATGGGAGGGTATGACAATCGCAGAGCTTGAGGATCTCAGAAAGGACGGAGAGGACGGGACCATAGGCAATGGGGGCATCCACAGAAAGACATATCCCCACGCAAACATGGGAGATGCCGCAGGGCTTGAAACCTTTCTTTCATATATTCGAGAAAACTATGAGAGTGAAAGTACCCTGCTTATTTTCTGGGACCATGGAGATGCTTACAGGGGGGTTTGCTTTGACGAGAATCATGGTTATGACAGGCTGGAGCTTCCTGAACTGAGTGACACTCTTAAAGCCTCAGGAATGCATTTTGACCTTATTGGTTTTGATGCCTGCCTCATGTCCACCCTTGAGCTTGCAAGCGCGGTTAAGCCTTCTGCAGATTACATGCTCGCCTCCGAATCAATCGAACCTACCCATGGCTGGGACTATGTTGCTTTCATAGGTTATGTCTCAGAAAATCCCAGAGCCCCTACAGAAGAAATAGGAAGGGTTATCATTGACAGCTATCTGGAGAATTCCTCTCATGTGCCCCCCAGAACCCTTTCTCTCCTTGACCTCTCAAAAACCGATGAAGTACTGCAGAATATCGATAGGCTTGCAGATGATATGGGTACAAGCGTTTCAAACCCGGAAGGGTATTGTGGACTTGGGGCATCTCTTACGAAAGCCCGGAAGTTCGGGGTAGAACCAAAGAAAGGATCTGAAATCTCAATGGACCTGAAGAGTTTTGCCCTGAGAATCGGAGAGGAAATGCCGGAACTTGCAGGCAGGTCTGAAGCTCTCATAAAATCGCTTGAAGATTTTGTTATTTACTCAAGGCAGGACGGCACAATGCCTGGTGCATATGGAGTCTCCGTATATTCTCCCCAGACTCAGGACAATTACTCTAAATATTACGGCAGGGTTTCCATTTCCGAAGCATGGTCGGAATTTCTTGATGGCTATTCTGTGAGAACCTGTGCGGACTTTACAGAACCCGGCATCTCAAAATCCGGAGATTCCTTTTCAGTAAAAGACGATTCCGGGCTGGCTTCGGTAGACCAGGTTTACTTCATAGCCTCTCCGGAAGGCCCGGTCCTCATAGGAAGAATGCCCCTCACCTGTTCAGGGGGCACGAACTACAGCCTCCCTGCCTGGGGAGGGGAATGGATCTTTATAGAGAACTCCAAAACAGGGAAAAGCTCTCTTATTTATGCAGCCTGTGGAGGAGAAAGCGAAAATGGAAACAGGATACTTACTACCGAACTGGGGCTTCAAAGAGATGGAAAGTTCAGATCCTGTCTTGCCCAGCTTTACCTGGATACTCTCAACAGGACTGTCAGAGTTTACATGAATCCCTACGAAGTCCTGAATAACGGAAACATCCTATTCTCAAAAGAAGTGCTTGACCCGGAACCCGGAGATATTATTACTACATACGCTCCTGTCTACGGAGAAGCCGGCATTAAGGACTGGACAACACTTGGCAGGCTTAAGATGGATGAAAATACGGCTTTTGTCTATGAATTTCTGCCTGAAGGGACCTATTATACCGCACTCTATGCAGAAGATTACCGCCTGAACTTCAATATGAGCGAACCTGCGGAGATTATCCTGGAATAATTTCCTGAAAATTCCCCCATTGAATAATCTCCTGAAAATCTCTTTCCTGGAATAATTTCCTGTAAATCCTCTTTTTAACTCCCTTCCATCTCAAAAGGCCGTTAATCTGGCAACAAGCATAAAACTTCAGTACACATAAAGCCTATTGTCCAGTAGATGGAGATACTGGTAGCGAGATAAAGGTAGTAACAGGTATCACCGAATAAACCCGCTTGAGGATAGTAACTGCCCGGAGGCAGTAAAAGAGATAGAGTAAAAGTAAAGAAGCCTGAGGCTAAAAAAGAGTTTCATACACCAGAGGAAAAAATATGGGCACGGATATAGGAGATCTGCTTCAGAAAAGAAAAATAGAGCTTTCAGACCTCTCAAACCGGGTGGTTGCAATTGATGCATTTAACACCCTTCACCAGTTTTTGAGCATTATCCGCCAGAGAGACGGAAGTCCCCTGGTTAATTCAAGCGGGAAAGTGACCTCACACCTCTCCGGGCTGCTCTACAGGACAGCAAGCCTTGTTGAAGCTGGTATCAAACCTATTTTCATTTTTGATGGTAAACCCCCTGACCTGAAATCCGGGACCCTGGACCGAAGGAAAGACATTAGAGAATCTTCACGGGAGAAGTGGGAAAATGCAAAGGCAGAAGGGGATCTTGAAGCTGCTTATAAGTATGCTCAGGCTTCTTCAAAGGTTGACCAGGACATCGTTGAAGATTCAAAATACCTCCTCGGTATAATGGGCATTCCATGGATACAGGCTCCCTGTGAAGGGGAAGCACAGGCTGCCTATATGGTCCTTAAAAAGGATGCGGATTGTGTTGCTTCCCAGGACTACGATTCCTTCCTTTTCGGAGCACCGAGCGTCGTCCGCAACATGGCTGTCACCGGAAAACGCAAGCTCCCTGGAAAGAATGTATATGTTGATGTCGGACTTGAAATGATTGAACTCGATGAAACCCTCGAGGCTCTGGGGGTCAACAGGGACCAACTTATCGATATTGCAATCTGTGTGGGTACGGATTATAACAAAGGACTGGAAAAAGTGGGTCCTAAAACAGCCCTTAAACTGATAAAAAAGCATGGAGATATCCACGCCGTGCTCAGGGAAAAAGGGGTGGAAATCGAAGGTCTGGACAGTATAAAAGAACTTTTCACCCATCCTGATGTTACGGACGACTATGAAATCAAATGGGGCAAGCCTGATTCCGAAAAACTCATCAAATTCCTCTGCGAGGAGAATGACTTCTCCGTAGACAGGATCGAAAAAGCTGTAGACCGCCTTAAAGCGGCTTCAGGGGCCAGGCAGAAAACCCTTGACCAGTGGTTCTAAAGAGTTTTAAGGGCTCAATAGGTATTCCCACCCCCACAGATCCCTTCTTTACATTTTCATTACATTGAATCCATTACTTGTGAAAGTCTCGTCGTCAGAAAATCTCGTCGTCAGAGATATGCAGGCAGGGTGGTCTGAGATTGACAAAATCTGAACCGGAGCATTCAGGAGAAGAACACTCATATTCCCATGCCCACGGAGTTGTGGACCCCGAACTTCTTTCCACGGATAGGGGGCTTTTTGCTGTCAAATGGTCCTTTGCCGGCTTGATGCTAACTGCGCTCTTTCAAATTCTTGTAGTATGGGTTTCGGGAAGTGTAGCCCTTCTTGCCGATACCATTCATAACTTCGGAGATGCCGCAACTGCAATCCCACTGGGATTTGCCTTCCTGCTCTCCAGAAAAAAACCCAACAAAAGTTTTACTTACGGTTACGGAAGGGCAGAAGATCTCGCAGGTCTGTTAATTGTTTTCCTTGTCTTTCTCAGTGCTGCAGTTGCAGCTTATGAATCGGTTCACCGGCTTCTCTCCCCACAGCCTGTTGATTATCTATGGGCTGTGGCTGCAGCTTCAATTATTGGTTTTCTGGGAAATGAACTTGTGGCAAAGTTCAGGATCAGGGTAGGGAAAGAAATTGGAAGCGCTGCCCTTGTTGCCGACGGATACCATGCCCGAGCAGACGGATTTACCAGCCTTGCCGTGCTTTTCGGAGCCCTTGGCGTCTGGCTGGGGTATCCTCTCGCAGACCCGATAATCGGGCTCCTGATCACAGTTGCAATCCTCCGCATAGTATGGGAAGCAGGCAAATCTGTTTTTTCCCGCATGCTGGATGGGGTTGACCCTCGGATTGTTGATGATATCCGGCAGGTGGTCAGCCAGGTAAAAGATGTGAGGGATATTACAGAGATAAGAGTGCGCTGGTTAGGGCACAGGCTTTATGCTGAAGTTAACATCGCAGTAGAATCCGGACTCTCTGTTAAGGAAGGGCATGAGATCGCGGTAAACGTGAGGCACAGGATGCTTCATGGTCTGAATTATCTGTCAAACGCAGTTGTACACGTAGATCCTCTGGGAGCGTCCGGAGAGGCCTTTCATCGCATTCCGGGACATGACCCCGATATTCCACCTGCTAATTCTCACTGAACCTGGAGTATTCCGGACTTTAAAGGACATCAAAATTCTTTAACCCGGAATTTAGCTCAGACTTAAATATCAGACTTAAATATCAGACTTTAGAGACCTCTGCCCCGCTGTTCTTTGCTCGAGTCATCATTGTGATTCCACCTACCGATTCATCAAGCATTTTCTGGACTTCTGCCTGAAGTTGCCTGCCTTCTTCCCTGTTATCCACAAAGGCATAAACTACAGGTCCAAAAGAGCTTACTCCAGCCCCGTAACTCCGGCTGCGCATAAAAGAGGCAATGTTCTTCACGAAGTCGGGCCAGATCAGGCTCTCCCTTTTGTTAAAACCTACTGTCTGGACATGGTTTACCGCAGCCCCGAAGTTTTCAATGTCCCCCTCTATTACTGCAGGCATCATCTTCATGAGTACCATATGTGCAACCTCCCTGACCTCCTCTATCGGGAGGGGGCAGAATTCCTGAAACACATTGATCTCTTGCTGGTCATACATGCCTTTCTCATTGGGAACTGCAATAACTATATCCCAATCAGGGAAATCTTCTCTGAAAAGTACAGGCCCGGGCGGCACCCTGCTGGCGGCCGAAGGCATAAAAGCCCCTTTGTCTTTGAACCTGTGCCCTCCATCAACTATGAATCCCCCCTTCTCAAAAGCAGTTACTCCTATACCCGAGGTTCCTCCCCTTTTTACTGCAAATGCAAGTTCTCTAACGCTTTTTCCAAGCCCGTACAGTTCATTCACAGCTGCTGCCGCAGCCAGGGCAGACTGGGTACCTGATCCAAAGCCCACATGAGCAGGAATCAGTTCTTCTACATGAATTCTGACCCCTTTTCCTTCTGGAAGCAGGGATTCTGCGGCTTTTCTCATGCGGTCGGCAAATCCCTGAAGCCCCTCGATCTTGATTCCATCAGCTTCTACTGCAGTAACTTTTATGTTAGGGGAGGAAAGGGTCAGCCCTGCTCCCCCATCCACCCTCCCGATCTCACCATTCATATCGATAAGGGTTATGTGAAGCCGACTGGGAGTAGTTATTTTGATCATGTGTAGTACAACCCCAAAGAGTACATTTGTGGTTTTTATAATATGTTCACGATATTTACTTTCTATTGTAGCTGCTGATATTTAATCTTTTTAAAAAAATCCTGCCTGGAAAGTCAGTATTGATTATAAAAACCGATGCAGGGAACTCTTTAAAAAAATGAGATTATGAGAAAAGAACCGGGCAGAAACCCAAATGAAATAAAATCAGTAATAAAAAGTATTAACGAAACCCCACTCAATATGAGTAGATATAAGGAGTTAGGGAAGAGAATGAGAAGAATTCGAAGAGCGACAGAAAAAACCGGTAAGAAAACAACAGGTCATCCATTGTTACCTGGTTGATGTTTTTGAGTACAAAAAACAACGTCAGCTCGGGCGGAGGCGCTTATATTAACCTGAATTGAAAAACACCGGGGTTAAGGAAAGTATCTATCTGGCTGACATGCCGGCCCCAGCCCCTTACGGCGCATGGGGAGAAAACTGAAAGCTTCCTTCTTGGATTCCGGAATAGATCAACCAATTAATCGGGAACCACCCCCCAACAGGAAAAAAATAGAATTAAACCGAAAAAAGGCAAATATTAAAAACCGCAGAAAAACCTTAAGGGTGCAAACAGGAAGAAAAGAAAATGAGAACTGAAATCTAAAGAGAAAAAGAGAGAGTGAAAAGAAGCAAAAAGAAAATTAAATGAAAATAAAAAGCACTGGTTTTTTTCGTTACTGCTTCCTTTCCTTACTATTGCCCTTAACTTTATCTTTACCGTCACTCTTTTACAACTAACGATTTGCCTTTCATATCTTCGGGTTTAGGGATCCCGAGAAGATCCAGGAGAGTGGGAGCAAGGTCAGACAGTTTCCCGTTCTCAAGGGCTTTTACTTCGCCGTTTCCTGCGTAAATGCATCTGACATTATTTGACGTATGAGCTGTATGCGGCTCTCCGGTATGCGGATTTTCCATCTGTTCGGCATTTCCGTGGTCTGCAGTTATAAGTGCTACACCCCCTGCATTTTCCAGAGCCTCCGTAATCCTGCCCACGCAGTGATCCACAGTTTCTACTGCCTGTACAGCAGCTTCAAAAATTCCGGTGTGCCCGACCATATCCATATTTGCGAAATTGAGTATAATTACATCATACGTTCCTGACTGAATTCTCCTGATCACCTCATCCGCAACTTCATATGCACTCATCTCGGGCTTGAGGTCATAGGTGGCAATCTTCGGCGAGGGAATCAGGCAGCGATCTTCCCCCTCATAGCATTTTTCCTGCCCGCCGTTCAGGAAAAAGGTCACATGGGCGTATTTCTCGGTTTCTGCAATTCGAAGCTGGACAAGCCCTTGCTTGCTAAGTACTTCTCCAAGCACATTTTCCAGTTTTTCAGGTGGAAAGGCAATAGGCAAATCCAGAGTTTCATCATACTGTGCCATGCAGACATAGTGAACCTTCGGGTGTTTTTCCCTGACGAAACCTTCAAAATCATCTTTTACAAAAGCCCAGGTAAGCTGACGTGCCCGATCAGGCCTGAAATTGAAGAAGATTATTGAATCATTGTCCTGTATGACTGCCTCAGGATTCCCTTCAGGGTCAGTGACTATAGTGGGTTTTACAAATTCGTCAGTTTCTCCCCTATCATAGGCTTCAGAAACTGCAGTTTCAGCATTAATGGCTGTATGCGGGGCTACCCCACGAGTCAGGGCATCATAGGCAAGTTTTGTCCTCTCCCAGCGCGTATCCCGGTCCATTGCGTAGTAACGCCCTGATACTGTCGCGATCCTGGCACTCCCGCTTTTCTTACAAAACGCATCAAGTTCCCTGATATCTGCAAGAGCAGCTTTAGGGGGTACGTCCCTCCCATCCAGAAAAGCATGTATGTATACTTTTTTTAGCCCATTTTCCTGTGCAAGTTTGATAAGGGCATGAAGGTGGGTCATATAACTGTGAACGCCTCCGTAAGAGACAAGCCCCATGAGGTGCAGGCTTGAATCATTGCGCTTTGCGTTTGAAATTGCATTCAGCAAAACAGAATTTTTGAAAAAGTCTCCGTTCCTGACAGAGAGGTTTATTCTTGTAAGGTCCTGGTAAACAACTCTTCCTGCCCCTATATTCAGATGGCCGACTTCAGAGTTCCCCATCTGACCTTCTGGCAGACCTACGGCTTCCCCTGATGATTCTAAAAAGCACCATGGGTATTCTTTCAACAGGCGATCGAGGTTTGGAGTTCTGGCTGCCAGAATAGCATTTCCTTCTTCGGCTTCCCTGTAGCCCCAGCCATCAAGGATCATAAGCATAAGAGGTCTTCTTGCCTGAGTCATATGAAGGGAATTCCACACATGTTCATAAATAGCTTGTTATGAAACTCCATAATATCCGATCATAAGAGTCTCTAATAGCTGCACATAAAATTATGTATTATATATTTATGATGTATTAAAAATTTATTTACTGTCCGTAAATATAAGTATTAATAATTACATACTAAATTAAAAGGTAAAAAGAGACATCAAAAACGGCAGAGTGTCTCTATGTAGTTTTTATAGGAAGTTCAGGCGAAATCTCCGATTAACGGGAAGGAGGATTGGATTTTATGAGTCAAAGCGTCAAGGATATTACAAATATTAGTAGTGTAAAGATAGCGGATTTAACCGCAAACCCTGCTCCTCTGGGTTTGATGGGTTTCGGAATGACAACTGTGCTTTTGAATATACACAATGCAGGCTTCTATCCGATGAATTCGATGATCCTATCTATGGGCATTTTCTATGGTGGATTAGCTCAGGTCATTGCAGGGATCGAGGAATGGAAAAAAGGCAATACGTTCGGAGCCACGGCTTTTACATCATATGGGCTTTTCTGGCTTTCTCTTGTGGGCCTTGTTTTAATCCCTAAGTCTGAAGGCTATTCAATGTTTGCTACTGAGGCGTTCCCATTTGCCGCATACCTCTTCATGTGGGGAGTTTTCACCCTTTTCATGTTCATAGGCACACTAAAAGGCTCAAGGGCTCTCTCTGTTGTTTTCCTGACTCTTACAATCCTGTTCTTCTTGCTGGCCGCAGGAAACTACCTTGGCAGTGCAGCAATACTCAAAATCGCTGGTTATGAAGGAATCCTTACAGGACTTTCAGCCATTTACACTGCCATGGGCCAGGTACTGAATGAGGCTTACGGGAAAAAGATGGTTCCTCTCTGAAAAAGCGTGTGACAGTTAAGGAATATTTTTTCGGGCTCTTAAGCCCGGATTTTTTTATATTAAACTTTCATACTCATTTATTCTCCATTATCTATTTTATCAGCTATTTTTAGTGGACTTATTTTTTTGACTATATCTATTTATTAGCTGTTTTTATCGCCTATTTTTTGTGTATATTTTTTGCCCATTTTTATCGCGGTCATTTAGTTCGGATCGCTTTTTGACATAGAGTATTTGGTCTCATATATTTATGAGATTTTTTAGAAAAATACTTATTTCTTAATACGCATTTGTTTTTTTATATTATTCGTATTAAAACTAAGCAAATTAACGAGGAAGCAGAATGGATATAAAAATCGACTGGAATGAGCTCTGGAAAGAAAGAATGGAGTTGCAGAGTAAAACGCAGATGAATACTGATTGCACAAACATGTGGAAAAGGAAAGAGAACGCCAGACGTTTCTGGGAAATGTCTCTGGAAAATAAGGATAGGATTGAAAAAACCCTGACTGGGATGGTTCTTTCCCCGGAGTCCAGAGTCCTTGACATCGGGGCAGGCCCCGGAAGCCTGGCAATTCCTCTTGCGGAGAGAGTTGCACATGTAACAGCAGTCGAGCCTGCAGAAGGGATGATGGAGATTCTGAAACAAAATATCGAGACTTACGGAATAAGGAATATCGATTGCGTCTATAAAGACTGGGAAACTGTTGATACAGAGCCTGACCTCTGCCCCCCTTATGATGTCGTGTTTGCATCTTACTCCCTGGGCATGAAAGATATCCGGGCCTCAATCCAAAAAATGATTGACGTGTCTTCAGGATATGTTTACCTTTACTGGTTTGCAGGAGATACGTCCTGGGACATACACTCTCGAAAACTCTGGCCCATCCTGCACGAGTGTGAGTACAGGCAGGGCCCAAAGGCAGACGTTCTTTACAACGTACTCTACGATATGGGAATCTATCCAGATGTGAAGGTATTTCCTTTTGAACACAAAAACCGCTTTAAAAATCTCGAAGAAGCTCTTGAGCACTTTAAGCCTCAATATGCCGCATTTTCACCTGAGCAGGAAGAAATTCTCAGGTCTTACCTTCAGGAAGTACTTGAGGAAGAGAATGGGGCTCTCGTACAGAAGGGCTGGAGTACAAGGGTAAAGATGTGGTGGAAAGTCTCTGCCTTTTAAAAGAAAAAGATTTCGAGTACAATAATTCAAATGTCCCTTGCGGGATAAAATATATATGTGAATATTATTACTAAAAATAGTTTACGAAACTGAGATATAGTAGTATTTCACGTGCGCCCTCCGTGAAAACTTCCACATATAAGGTTCAGACAAGGTCTTTTTGCCCTCCATAAAAAAAGGGAGGGCAAAGTTATCATGCCCTCTTTTGCTTGTGTTTTTGCATATTTTTGCCTGTATTTTTTCCCGAACTCTGGCGCTTGCTCAAAGAGATGAGATACAAAGCGCAACCATAAAGATCCCGAAATCCATTCCCGTGCTACTCAGGATCTGATGTTTCACAAAAATTATGTATGTTATCGTTAGGAAAATTGTCAATCCGGCGACAACCTCATTTTGGGTCATTTTTGTTTTCACGAAGATTAAATATTCGTTATAAATTTGCCGTCGACACTCAGAGTACAGGGTTGATCCTGTAGAATTACACGTTTTTTGCGCGTTCAAGTTTTTAGAATAACGTATCCCGTTGCTTTTTTTAAAAAGTTCTGATCGAATAGTTTATCTGTATAAATATAATTGATAGTTAATCCACACAATTGTTAGTTCAATGAGATACAAATTGTTTAATGGTTTATTCATTATACAGATCTGCCCATATTATAGTGAAATAATTATATTTAAAAGTCAGACTGTATTAGTTTCATGAGCTCCAATGAATTTTCTGGAAGTTTTGGACACATTTTCAAGTACCGTAGAACGACTAACCCTGAATGTAAAAAGGAAAATGCCACCATTGAACTGTTGAAAAGTTCTATTTTAGTTGCATTCTCAGGTGCATTAAGAATACACCTCGCATTTCTATTACTCCATATTCAATCAAGTATACTAACCTGCATTGCAGGTGGTCTAATAATTTATACTGTATACACACTTGACAGAGCTTTGGGAGCCGAAGAAGACACCGTAAACCGGACGGAACTGAATGGCTCGAATAAAAAAGTTGGACTCGCGATTTCACTGCTGGCTTTTATTATAGGAACTTATATACTGGCAAAAGAGGGAATTCTTACACTTGCGTTCATACCTTTCATAACTGGCTATCTTTACAGTAAAGGCATAAAAATCGGCAAGTTCGCTTTGAAACTCAAAGGAGGACTTGGAATTAAGAATATTGTTGTGGGGCTTACATGGGGTATTTTTATTGCAGGCCTTGCAGGCAGTGGGTGTGGGAATCTGGTCCCTATTGTTCTGGTTTTTATTTTCTTTGGAGTCAAACTCTTTATTAACTCTGCCATCTATGATTTCAAGGACATTAAAGGAGATACTCTTGCAGGTATCAAGACCCTTCCCGTGAGCCTCGGAACACAGAAAACCCGCAATCTTCTCACTGCCATGCACCTTCTCTCCCACCTGGCACTCGGGATTGCCCTTATCCATGGAGTCCTTGCTTTCGAACCCCTTATAGTTCTCTACAGTTTCATTTGCGGGCTGATATGCATCCAGAACTTTACAAATTCTGAGGATGAGAAACTTTCTTCCAGAAAACTTGAAAGGACTTTTCTTGTGGACGGAGAATCAACTTCGATTCTTGGACTCAGGATGATTGCAAGCGCTCTGATTGCATAAGACCTGACTGTACAAAAGATTCTAATAAAAAAACTATGATAAAAGACTCGATCTGATACTTGATCTGATACATGATCTGATACATGATCTGATACTTGATCTGATACTTGATCTGAGAATACATCTGGAGCCTGAAGTAATATAAAACTTTTACAAAAAGTATTAGTAAAAAAGATCTGTCGAAAGCCTGTTTAAATAGGCTTTAAACAGGTTAGACTGAAGATCAAACGTCTTCAGCCATACTTCCAATTCTGTTTTTCAGCATTTTCCTCTTTAGACTCTCGGAAGATCTGTTACCTCAGGACATTACAACCCTTCAGTTTACAGACTCTTTATCTCGACTGCACTCTCTTTGTAATGTTTAAAAAGGTCTTCTCCCCATTTAAGTGATAAAGAGTCAAAACCCACAAGGTCACTTCTCGGGTCAAAGGTTCCATTTTTGAAAAACAGTGAGAGCGACATAAACCTGTCTGTTACGACAAAAGCTACCTTTGCGCTGTCGTAGACATGGAAACTTGTGTGTTTGTACTTAAGAAACTCTTCAATTTCAGCGTTATGCTCGCTTTTTATTTTAAAAAAGACATTTGGTGTAACAATTATGGAGATCGGGATGTTCCTGCGGGCCATCTCAAGAAACATCGATGGATAGCTGGGAAGAAAAATGGATGCAAACCCCATAAAACGACCGGAAGTCAGGACATTTTCCATGAACGCCTTATGGGAATCATAAATATGTTCATGTTCGTCCTTTATAACTCTGCACTCCTTTAGCTCTTGAATTCTATTTAGCAACATATCAGGAACTGCTATAAGGTCATGTTCTCTCCAGAAGTCTTCGTTTGCTTCGATAGCTGTCAGAGTGTCAAGGAAAGGTTTGTAATATATAGCTGCAACTTTCCCCAGAGAAGTCAGCTGATACAGTCCTTCCTGTCTGACAATTAAATTCGCGGTTTCCATTTCCTTCAGGCGAGGTAGAATCTCCGGTGATTTTACATCGAAGTAGTCCCTGATCTCCGAAAGGGTTTTTGGGCTCCCCTGAAGTAGAAATAAAATATCTTTTCGTTTTTCAGAAAAGGTTAGAATGCTTAAAAGTCCAGTTGATTTCACACATATCAGCCCGTGATTTTTTATAATGTATTTAGAGAAATTGGAGAGTTATTATGGAAAAATAAGTTCTCCGACTTTGATTTGAAGCGAAGGTAATTTGATTTTTTTAATTTTTATCATCTTTTATATTGAATTGAGGTGGCAGTTATATCAGGGTGATATAATATTGCTAGAATGGTATACGAATTCAAGATATATTATCTTTTTCAAGAGTAGACTTGATTCTTAATAATTTTTGATGATATTTAGAGATTATATGTACCAGTCTTTCGAAAACGTAAGATATCCAGTTGGGAAATATTTAACACTTTACAAAAAATATTCGTGTGATAATGATATAAAATGATTCTACTAATATACGGATTAAAGGTACATATTCAGCCAGCAGGCTGAAAATCATGGATAAAAAATTGATATTTGATGTAGCCTTTCGAGAAATTATTAATGAAAGTACGCAAATCCAGCAGTGAAATAAATGTGTACGCAAGTGTATTAATTAATTAAAAAAGTAATTGGTTAATTAAACCCTCATATACAGCACACTTAAGTAAGAATAGATAAAAACTTCAACTCCGGCAAAGCTATTATCTTTAAAATCATGCTGTTCTGAAAAATAAGCTTAAACTGCCGTTCTGAAAAATAAGCTTCAACTGAGATTCTGAAAAATAAGCTTAAAATGAGATTCTGAAAAATAAGCTTAAAATGAGATTCTGAAAAATAAGCTTAAAATGAGAATGTACCCTGCCCTTAAATGCAGGGTACTCGAGTTTTTACATTGAGCTCAAGTGTATACCTTGAGTTTTTCGTTGTCTTTACTGATATTTCAATGAAGGAAATGCCGCATGCCTGTAAAAACCAGGGAAACTCCAAGTCGGTTTGCAGTAGCAATAACCTCATTGTCCCTGATCGACCCACCGGGGGAAACAATATAGCGGATGTTGTTTTCTGCTGCATAGACTACGCTATCATCAAAGGGGAAGAAAGCGTCTGATGCCATTACACATTCTAACATAATCTTCTGGCAGTACTCTTCGAAGGGTGCAGCAGGCTGCTCACGTTCATAGATTACCTTTAGATTTTCAACTGCCTTTGTAGCTGCCAGTTTGCGGATCGAGTCCACCCTGTTAGGCTGCCCTGCTCCCATACCCAGTGCCATGAAGTATCCAGGTTCGTATTCGTGAGCAAGGGTCACAGCATTGGATTTTGTAGCTTTGCAGGCTTTAAGGCAGAACTCCGAGAGGGCGCGTTTGTCCTCAGGATAGGGGATTTCAGTAACATACTCCCATTTTTCGTAGATCCCCATATCACGGCTCTGCTTAAGCATGCCCCCGATTACGTATTTGTAGGTGTATTCCGTCCCGAAAACCTCTCTGAGTTCCGGAAGTTTCAGGAGCCTCAGATTTTCACTTTTATTTTTCAGGTATTCAAGGGCATCAGGCTTGAAGTCAGGGGCGAGGATGATTTCGACGAATTTCCCATTCAGAAAAGTTGCAGCTTCAAGGTCAAAAGTCTCGTTTGTACAGATTATGCTTCCGTAAGCCGAAATCGGGTCTCCGTCCCAGGCAGCCTGCAGAGCCTGCAAGAGTGTGCCTCCAGTAGCAAGTCCGCATGGGTTATTGTGTTTTACAATTACCACAGCAGGAGAAGTATTTCCCAGTTCTTTGACCGTCTGAAGAGCATTGTCGGCGTCTACATAATTGTTGTAGGAAAGTTCTTTCCCGTGCAACTGGGCAGCTTTTGCCAGACTCGGACCTTCAATTTTAGGGTCTTTAAAAAAAGAGGCTTCCTGATGCCAGTTTTCCCCATAGCGAAGTTTTACGCCATTGGTATATTTCAGGCGCAGTACATCTTCTCCAAGCAGGGTCCTGCTCAGATAAGTATCAATGGCTGCATCATAATCAGCCGTATGCCTGAAAGCTTTAACCGCAAGATCAGCACGGGTTTTGTCGGAGATAATTCCGCTTGAGCGCAGTTCCGTAAGGACATGCCCGTAGTCCGAAGGGTCAGATATCACCGTTACCGAGCGATAGTTCTTGGCTGCCGAGCGGAGAAGGGTAGGACCCCCGATGTCTATGTTTTCGATGGCTTCTTCAAGTTCCACACCCTCTTTGGAAACCGTTACTTCAAAGGGGTACAGGTTTACGGCCACCAGATCGAGGAGGGAAATGTCTTCTTTTGCGGCCTCCGCCATCTGTTCTTTGCTGTCCCGCAGGCATAAGAGCCCACCATGAATTCTCGGGTGGAGAGTTTTGACTCTTCCCCCCATCATCTCCGGATAGCCTGTGACTTCCGCGACATCAGTAACCTCGATACCGGCATCACGAAGAATTTTCGCAGTCCCGCCTGTTGAGATGATCTTCACGCCGAGTGCTTCAAGCCCGCGTGCAAATTCCGTAATTCCTGTCTTGTCTGAAACGCTGAGCAATGCCCTTTTTACCAAAAAATCACCAATATATTTGGTTTAAAAATTATTAGCTATAAAACTTATGGTTTACATATTATTTTATTAATAAGAAACTTTTTTTTTGAAAAAAATCAGAGTTTAATTCCTCAAATACAACATTTCGGTTAACATTTAATCATGAATCTCTTGAGGTTCTAGTTCTTTAAGTTGTTGGTATTTTGGAACTATCTTTTCTGCCCCTCTACCATCAGGAACTTCTTTCAGGAAAAATTCAGATGAAATTCTTATTGCCTGGAAATAGAAAGAATAAGTGGTATAGGGGGATAGGGGTACAGAGTCATGACCCGGAAAAGGTCAAATAAAAAGAGATCCAGATGCCTTTAAGAAACCTGTTCTTGTGGTTAAGGCCGGGAAAATAAACACGGTAATGGAGTTCTTTGATGCCGGAGAAAAAACCGAAGAAATTGACACCTAATGAGCCCTTGCAGGAGTATGATATTCCTGACAACAGGCATAATTTTGACCGGGTATGGGCGCTTTTAAAGGAAGAGTACCCGGATGCAAAACCTTCTCTTAACTACAGCAACCCGCTGGAACTTCTTGTAGCAACCGTGCTCTCTGCTCAGTCAACGGATGTCCAGATTAACAGGGTAACTGAAAATTTGTTCAAAAAATACAGGACTGCCGAAGACTATGCCAGCGCAGACATAAGGGAACTTGAAATTGACATTTATTCCACAGGATTTTACAAAAACAAAGCAAAAAATATCAAAGCTACTGCGCAATTGATTGTCGAACGCTACGGTGGAGAAGTCCCGGAGACCATGGAAGAACTGGTAACCCTTCCCGGTGTTGGAAGAAAAACCGCAAATATAGTGCTTGCCAGGGCTTTTGGAGTAATAGAAGGGATTGCCGTCGATACCCACGTAAAAAGAGTATCAGGGAGGCTGGGCTTTACCAGGCACTCAGACCCGGTAAAAATTGAACAGGACCTTATATCACTTGCCCGAAAAGAAGATCTTGATTCAATTTCCATGACCTTTATTTATCACGGGAGGAAAGTTTGCCAGGCAAGAAAACCCAGATGCCATGTTTGTGTTGTAAAAGAGCTGTGTCCTTCCAGTATAATATTTATTGATGAGTAACCAGTGGAAGTTTTGTTCATGGGACACAAAAATATATTGATTGAAGAGAATATGGAAAGAAGCCTGCTGAAATACAGGACTTATGAAAAACTACAATGAAAAACCGCCTCTACCCGAAAGAAGGGCGGATTTTCAAAAAGGATAACGATTTTTTGCTCAGGCCTTTCTATTGAACACTTTTCCAAACCCGAAACTGATTGCCAGTACCGCTATAGTCCCTATGGCAATCGCCATAACTTCTCCACTTTTGCCCATACCTTCAATTGAATAGTCAGGCATTGGAGAACTTACTGCAGGTTCCATTTCTTCAAGTTGAGACATCTTTGATTCTTCAATAATGCCACCTGCTGCACTTTCAAGCCCATCGGGGTCTGGAGATGCGAGGAAGGGAGCCAGAACCGAAAGCAGAAGCGCAATTGCAATTCCAGCATAAAAGAATTTCAGGTTAGAGTTTCCGCTCATGCGTGAACCTCCTTCTTAGACTTATCCGATTTGACAGTGAAACTATCCTCAAGGAGATCAGGGCGGGATTTTGCAATCGCGGTGATTACAACTGCAGTGATCAGTCCCTCACCAATAAAACCAATTATCAGGTGATAGGTACCCATTGCCATAAGTCCCGTATCCAGGGGGAAGGTGCCCGCAAGCCACATCTGAACAGCACAGACCATTGCAGAGATAAAGAGCCCGAGCCAGGCGCCCCCGAAAGCTGCGACACTTGTGCCCACACTCTTGCGAAGGGCAGCATAAGTATAATACCCAACAAACCCGGAAACAACGCCCATATTCAGGATGTTTGCACCCATTGTGGTGATCCCACCGTCACCAAAGGCAAAACCCTGCACGAGCAGCACAAGCGTTAGAACGAGAACTCCTGCCCAGGGGCTTCCGAAAACAATTGCCACAAGGGCTGCCCCGACCATGTGTCCGCTAGTCCCCATCCCTATAGGAATATTCATTGCCTGGATAGCAAAGATTCCTGCTGCAAGGGCAGCGAGAATCGGTACTTTCATCTCGTCAAGCTCTTTTCGTGCCCATCTCATAGACATTATAATGAAAGGAAGGGCAATAACCCAGTAAATAACTGCCTGGCTTAAAGGTATAAACGAATCAGGTATATGCATATTTCATTTCCTCTTTCTATATTTAAATTTTAATTTACCCACTTGAGACTTTTTAGAGACTTTTTAATATATTCTGGAATCATCAAAATTTAGATTTGTTTTCAGTATCTTGTGACCGTAATAGATCAAAAACTCAGAAGAGATTACAAAGGCTCCTCCTTGTTCACGGCGTACATCCAAAAAATATTTTTAAGAATATTTTTCAGATGAGGATAAAAATCCCATAAAACAAAATTTGTAGAATTTTATAATGTGAATAAAGATCAGTTTATTAATCTATTACTACTGTTACTGTCATTCATTTTGGAACAAATTCTTTAAAGATTTTCCTATATCTTAGATAATTCAGTATTACATATATACATTTTGGTATTATTTTTTTAGACAATTATTTAGGGAAGTCATCTTCAGGACCTGTGTTTTTATTTTTAAATCAGATTAAATATTCCCATATTACCCACCAAGTCGAATATATATTCGCAGAAAAAAAGTTGGTGTTAATTTACATAGCCCCCATTTTTCAATGTATTTTTGATTTTTGCATAGTTGCCTTTTTATGCCATTAAGTAATATATACTCATTCGATTTAAAGTTTTAGTAATATTTGTTGTGAAAAAAAAGTACATTGGTATATTGCCAGATTTGTATAATATGGAGGAGTATTTATAGACTGCAAGAAAGTTATTGCCAATTACTGGAATTTCAGGTCTTCCACTTACAAAAATGGGGTAAATGGCTTTGATGAAGAAGAACGCACTGTCTGGAAACAAATATTTGAAAATTCCCTGGATTCCGGCAAGCGTTTAAAAGTACTGGATGTGGGAACAGGCACTGGTTTTCTCGCACTCCTTTTTGCCGAGATGGGGCATGAGGTAACAGGCATAGACATTTCCGCAGGCATGTTAGAGAAAGCAAGGAATAATTCAGATAATATGGGTCTTGAAATTGATTTATTCCACGGAGACGCGGAAAATCTGCCTTTTGAGGACGGTCATTTTGACCTGGTTGTGAGTAAATACCTGCTCTGGACCCTCCCGGAGCCTTCCTGTGCAATTCGCGAATGGAAAAGAGTCCTTAAACCGGAAGGCATGATTTTTGCCATCGATGGCAACTGGTTTGATCCCCGACCAGACAAATGTATCAAAAGAAGGCTTTCCGAGTTTGCTGCAAGGTTTGTAAAAAAGAACCAGTACAATCTGATTTTCAAGGACTGTTACGGTCCAATAAGGAATTCCCTTCCCCTCTATGAAAAAATGAGTCCGGAGAATGCTTCCCTTCTCTTTTCTGAAACCGGATTTGTGAACACTGCAATCAATCCTCTCCGGGAGGTCCAGGAGTTTCAAAAAAATAGGCACTCATTCTCGCAGAGGCTTCTGGGGGATAACTCCATTTTTTTGATATCAGGGCAGAAAAAGTGAGGTTAAGCCTCTCTGACCCCGGCATTTTTTAGTCAAAACTTTCCCTAAAATGCCCCCACATTTTTATTATCACTCCGTTAACAATCTATTTTTTTGTATTTTCTTATTATATTTATGAGTTTTATTAAGATCTCTTACATTTTTCCCCATATTTTTTACATAATACAACAAAACTTTTTATCATACTTACTTGTCGAAAAATATGCAAAACTTTATATGTGGATCTTGAAAACTGCCTATAAAATATGTACATATTATATTTTTTGTAATTCATTGTTGAGGAATAACGAGGGATCTAATCTCATGAACAGCTTACTGAGTGCTGAAGACAACAATTTTCCATTCAAATTTCAGGAATATGAGCCGCAATTATACGACATAAGGTCTCACATATTGCATTTTTACAGCAATATTAAAGATCTGGATTTAAGTACAAAGGCAGAGGCGAATCTTTCCGACCTTTATGAAATCTTCTCCGAACTGGATGAACTTGGGCATCGGGATGTTGCTGAAGATCTCTGTCAGGCCTTACTCAGGGACCCGTTGATCAGATCCTTACTTCCCGCTGTCTACACCAGTTACACCCATTTTTTCAGCCTGCACGAGACCCATCTTGCACGAAAAATTCTGGACTGCAAAGAACCCTGGGAAATGCTGGAGTCTTTTCCCCTGTATTCCAGATACGAAGATATGATTAAAACCCATGTCCAGAATTCCCCCAAAATTGAAGTGCTGGCTTTTATAGGCTGCGGCCCCCTTCCTGTTACCCTGCTAATTTTTAGTAAACTATACGGCATCCGCTGCATCGGCGTAGATAAGGATCCCGAAGCAGTGGTACTGGCAAAAAGTTGTGTAAAGCACTTTGGCCTCGAAAAAGAAATCAGTATTGTCGAGGGAGATGAAAATATACTTGCAGAACTCGACTGGGACTCTGTGCTTGTAGCAGGGCTCGCTGAACCCAAACAGCGCATCTTTAGGAACCTCCATTCGATTATAAAAAATCGAAAGTCGGAACCTGAAAATCCAACCTCGGTGTGCTACCGTAACTATAGCGGAATGAGGCAGTTGCTCTACTGGCCAGTCCAACCGGACCAGACCACGGGTTTTCGAAAAATAACTGAAATCTACCCTTCTGGCAAGGTAAACAACACCCTGGTCTTCATGGAGTGTGAATAACATCCCGAAAATCGATACCGCACCCTTAATTGCCGAACTTAGGCAGATTTCGGTTATGGTAAATGATCTTGGAGAGGAAGAGATTCTGGAAAGCTCCTCTGAAGAACTGCATTCCATATTTATAAGGTTGGATGAACTTGCAGCCCTAAATGTAGATGAAAAGTCTACTGATGCAATCCTTAAAAGCCCGGATTTTAATTATCTAATGGATGCGATCTCTCGCTTTCGGTTTTTATATAACCTGAAACTTGAGATTGAAAAAGCAAAAAGCCTTCTTGAAAGCTCGAATCCGTGGAAAACTCTCCGGAATTTTACATTTTACCCGAACTACCTGCAGCTTGCCAGGACCGAATATACAGGTTCCGACCTGGAACCCAAAGACTGTGTTCTTTTTCTTGGCAGCGGCCCTCTCCCCCTGAGTCTGATAGTGCTCTGCAGCGAATACGGCCTTTCCGGAATAGGAATTGAGCAGGATGGAAAAAGGGCAAGCCTCTCCCGAGAGGTAATTGCCCGCCTCGGTCTTTCCGAAAGCATCAAGATAATAGAAGGAAACCACTTCATCCTGCCCCTTAAAATCAGCTGTGACCTTTACATGGTCGCTGCCCAGGCTGAACCCAAAAAGGAGGTATTCGAACACCTTGCAAAAGTCATTCCTGAGGGGAGCAAAGTCTCCTACCGCCTCTACGAAAAAGGTCTTCGGAGAGTTCTGGACGATAGTTCCCTCTTTGAGCTGCCTTCAGGATTTGAAGAATATCTCAGGGTTCAGCCGGAACCTCCAGTTAATAATACGGTTGTATTTCTGAAAAAAAGATGAAAACCTCTGGAGATCTGCAGAAAACGAGTTTCAAAAACGATACAACTCTAGCCTCTTTTCAGGCAGCAGATCTTTCAGATATAAAGATGGATATATAATATGCAACATGCGCTCAGGAGCAAAAAAAAGATATCCGGAATCCTTATTTTTGTCCGATAATATGCTTTTTCATACCCTCTTCCATAGCCTCTGCAAAGCATACTGATATAGGTCCTTTCTCCCTGCTCGTAGGAGCGTATGAAAATTGCGCTCATACTGTTTCCTACCTGCTCGATGGCCCATCTCCTCGGCACATCTTTGTTCCAGATATCAAAGAGCCGGGTCTGCTGTGCGATTCTTATCCTTTTGAGGACGGCCCAGAACAGAAAGAGATAACGCACCATCATGCTCAGGAGCAAAGTAAATTCCCTTGGAATGCCCATCCTATCTGCTGCTGAAACCATGTCTCTCAGCCGTGTAGTGGAAGATAGCAGGACGATGGCTGTTATGCAGACCAGAAATTTCGCAAGCAATGTACTCCCAAAAGCAAGTCCCTCGTATGTTATACTTAGCCCTAAAGGCAGGTCAACTGGGTAAAGAGTATAATTTTCAATGAAGGAAGGTCTCAGGAAAGGCTGGATAAGGGCAATTCCGAGTCCGAAAGGTAAAATCGCAACAATGCGAAGGAAAAAATATCTTAAATCCAGCCCGGAAACAAGCACAAGAAGCAGCAAATAAACTTCTATGGCAAAAAGGTGAATCATATTTTTTTCGTGAATCCGGGGCAGACTAACTACATAAATGATTATCGCGAGCGCAAAGAGTAATTTGACCCGGGGGTCAAGCCTGTGTATGGGACTGTTTTTATATGATTCGCGTTCGATATCCGTGAGAGTTACCATTATATAATCTCCTGTCAGGAGCCTTCTTTCCGGCTTTCACTCATTCCCCGATTTTTGCTGTCCAGAGTTTATGAGCCGCAGTATTTCATCTCTGGCCGCTTCGGCTGTTATCTGTATGTTTACATCGAGTCCTTCTTGCCGGAGCATTTCGAATACTTCAGCCACTCTCGGAAGTCTAAGGTGAGCTTTCTTCAGGAGTTCGGGGTCATTGAATATCCCCTCCGGACTTCCGTCAGCCTCAAGTCTCCCATGATGAAGCACAAATACCCTTTCAGCAAAATAAGGGACAACATCCACATCATGGGTTGAAAGAAGCAGGGTAATTCCAAGTTCCCGGTTCATTTTCATGATGAGTTCCAGGATGCGGGCTGAACTCAAAGGATCAAGCCCTGCTGTGGGTTCGTCAAGCACAATAACTTCCGGACGCATGGCAAGGATGCCTGCAATTGCCACAAGTTTCTTCTGCCCTCCGCTCAGATGGTGCGGAGCTCTCTCTTCAAAACCTGTAAGGCCCACCATTTCAAGGGCTTCTTTAACTCTGGTTTCTACCTCTTCTCTGGACAGACCCATATTTATAGGCCCAAAAGCTATATCTTCTTCAACACTTGGAGCAAGCACCTGGTCATCGGGGTCCTGAAAAACTATCCCCACTGCCTCCCTGCACATACGGACATTTTTTTTAGTAACAGTTTCTCCTTTTACCAGAACTTCTCCGGAAAGAGGACGAAGGATCCCATTGAGGTGCTTAAAAAGAGTTGATTTTCCTGCCCCATTAGCCCCAAGCACTGCAACCCTTTCCCCTTTGAAGACTTTCAGGTTGATATTATCAAGGGCGTTTGAATCAAGATGAGGATATCTATGACAGAGGTCTTTGACTTCAAGGATAGGAATACCACTTATTTCAGAGGTCCGGTCTGCTTTTTCGGAGCTGACCCCTGTATTAAGATTCCTCCGGCCTGCGATTTCTTTCGGGATAGATGTTGCTTCTTCTGAGGTGTGTGGGAGCTTCGATATACTCATACTTGAAAACGTCCTGTATGAAGATCGTGTTTAACTGCTGAAAAATAATTTTTTCAAAAATCGTGTTACATCTAATGAAGTTATCTTTTTTATGTGTTATGGTTTTTATTTTATATTTTTTCGATTTTATGTAAATTATTCCTGATTTCATTTTGTTGCTTGTGCTTTATTTTTTAGATTTATTCTAAGTTTGTGCTCCATTGTCAGATTTCCTGTTTCAAAGCTTGAGAGATAATTATACAAATCTTCCCCGCATCTTTTACTGTGATGCAGCGGGTCATTCTTCACATAGACATGGACTATTTTTATGCAGCCATTGAGGAGCGGGAAAAGCCGGAACTCCGCGGAAAAGCAGTTGTAGTCTGCATGCTCTCCGGGCGAAGCGAACTCAGCGGATCTGTAAGCACATGTAATTACATTGCACGAGAGTTTGGAGTCCGATCAGGGATGCCCTGTTCAAGGGCTAAGAAACTCAATCCCGAAGCCGTTTTCCTGCCTGTAAGGAAGGAGTTTTACACTTCAGTTTCAGACAGGATCATGGAAATTCTCCGCAACTATGCAGACCCCGGAGAAAACGGGGATTCCTTTGAACAGATAAGTATTGATGAGGCTTTCCTTGATATTACCGACAGGACGGGGGGAGACTTTAACCTTGCTTTTGAGATCGGGATGCAGATTAAAAAGGAAATCAAAGAAAAGGAGAACCTGACCTGCTCTATAGGAATCGGACCAAATAAGCTTATTGCCAAGATGGCTTCCTCCGCAAAAAAACCTGATGGAATTACGGTCGCGAGTCCGCAGGATCTGGAAGCTTTTCTCTGGCCGCTGAAGGTGTCCAAACTCTGGGGAATCGGAGATATAACTGCAAGAAAATTGCAGGAAATGGGCATAGTTACAGTAAAGGACCTTGCAGAGTATGATGTTATCAAACTTATTTCCACCTTTGGAAAATCCCGGGGTACGTGGCTTAAACAAGCTGCTGCAGGAATTGATGACTCCCCCCTTAAGGAAAGGGACGGCTCAGAGCAGATCGGAAGGATTGCAACCCTGTCTGAGGATACTCTGGACCCGGAACTGATCTTTCCGTTGTTGGATAGGCTAGCAGGAGACGTTATTGAAAAACTGGACTCAAGGGAACTCTCCTTCAGGGTTGTAACCGTTACAGCCATAAACTCGAATTTCAGGATGTACACCAGGAGTCACACACTCAACCATGCAGTCTCTTCAAAGGAAATACTTCTTGAAGTATCCCGGGAAATCCTGGGCGGATTCCTTTCGGAAAACAGGACTGAACTCCGGCGCGTGGGGATAAAAGTAGAAGGGCTCCAGAAAAGAAAGGGTCAGAAAAGCCTTTTTGATTATTGACTCCTGTGTTGTGCAGGTGTTTGGGAGTATGTCTACCTTACTGTTTGTGTATGTTTAGATTTTATGTTTGCCTGGTCGTTTATACAGGTTAGGAGAGTTATGTTTACTCTATGAGAGTTATGTTTCTCTATGAGAGTTATGTTTACTCTATGAGAGTTATGTTTCTCTATGAGAGTTATGTTTCTCTATGAGAGTTATGTTTACTCTATGAGAGTTATGTTTACTCTATTATAGATGTACAGGATTTTATCTACCTACATAATTTATATACATCACCAGTATATAAATGACCATTGCCTTAGTTGGAATTATTTTATTGTGATTACCACTTTATTGTTAACCCGGGAGAGAATTTTTTCATAAAATTTATCAAACAAGAAATGCAATAATAATAAGGATAACATTTTGAAATTGCTTCCATAACCTGAATTCCTACCCCATTTTTTGAAAGAGGCTATTTTTTATGAAGATCACCTCTGCATGTGGGTTTCTTCAAAACGGCACTTTAGCTGAAATTCACAAAAAATGGCGAAAAATATTAAAAGTGGGAAAGGAAGGACGGCTGCATAAGGACGGTTAGGAGAGGGACAATATGATTAAAAAACCGTTTACAATCCAGTTTCCGGAAAATCCAGTCAGCGGCTTCAGCTGGGATATCGCAACCAGTAACGGCCTACAGATAATGAGGGACAGGTTTGTCCCTGAAGATGAAGAAGAGACTGGCAGCGGGGGATACCGTGTATGGGATATTCAGGTAACTTGCCAGGGAAGTCAAAAGATAACAGGCACATACCGGAGGGGTAACCAGATAGCAAGTTGCTTTGAGATCAATATTGATGCCGAATAATACTTCTTACAGGTCACGGGACCTGGAGCCCTGGCAAGGTAACCTTCTCTGGTTTAAGTCCATCCGCCCTGCCTTGCCGTGGGCTCACTTTACTTTTTTTCTGCTTTTTCCCCTGGTTGTGCCACCCTAGTTGCGCTTCCCGAATTGCGAGTCGGGATCACAGGAAATCGGAGATTTCCGGGGAGTTGCAATGTAATCGCAACAGCCCGCAGTCCTTTTCACTTCGCTCAAGAGGACAAACATGTCTAATTTATGGGTTTTAGCAGTTAGTTTTGTTCAAGAGGACTAATTAAAAAATACTGGTAGCTTTTCCCTGTCCTTCTGTAGTGTTTTCCAGGGTTCATCTCTTAGTTGAGGTTAGCGAAGGAATTTTGAGATCAGGCCTCTTTAACAACAGTGCAGCCCCCTCATGATCGTTTGTTCTCTGGATGGCGAGCCAGCTACGGCTCTGCACAATGCAGAAGAGAAAAACGAAACCAGCCGCACAGGTACAGGACAGGAAAAAATAGGAGATGTCGGTCAGGCTGCCCGGAATAATGTCAAGAGATTAACTATGGACAACCTGAACATTTAACACTGGATAATACTTACATGAATTTCACAAGCGGGCAGACCTCTATACAGGCTCCGCAGTGAGTGCAGCTCTCCTTGATCCAGGCTCTCTTTTCTTTCATTTCAATCGCGCTGTGCTCACAGTGTCCTACACAGACTCCACAGCCCTGGCAGAGAATAGCCCTTCTTACCGAGAACTCGACCATTCGCATGAGCTTTTTCAGTGTTTTTTCGTTTTCACTTCTTCCGTTTACATTTCCTGAAGCAAAGACCTGAGCTCTGGATTCCCCCAGGGCAACAGAGGCAGCCCCTTCTATGAAGGAAACTTTCCCTACCGGGTTAAGCATTCCGCTTTCTTTAAGAGTTTCGATATCGATCGCCTGTCCGAAACTTCCATCCGCAGAAATCCCTCCTGCTTTGCAGGGCCTGTATCCTGTGGCAACTTCAAAATGGAGCTCTCCGGGAGCTTCCTGAGTAGGGAGCAGGGAAATTCCCTTTCTATCCGCAAGCTCCTGCAGGACTTTTGGATAGCGTTTGTAGCGCCATAAGCCGTATTTTACCCATTCGGGGGAAAGCCCCATCCGTTCTGCGTAGGCCAGGAGGTGGGAGTTGAGTTTTTGTGCAAGTTCGGGATGGCTTTCCTTAAGCTGGAAAAAGTCGGATAGTGAGGAGGAGGGGCAGAGCCAGCATCCCATTCGGTCATACCCTTTCTCATAAGCCGGATTATAGGGAGCTTTTGTCCTGAAAAGATAAAGCCAGACATGCAGAGCTGTCCATTCCTGTATGGGAGACGCTCCGACCTGATTTCCAACCCAGGGATTTTTCCAGACCTTATTACTGATGGAGCGAGCATGGGATTCGTACTGGCGCTGGCCTATGAAACTCAGGCAACCTCCCTCATAGTTTTCGTCAATAACCCTGGTAATGGGCCCCAGTTTGCAGATCTTGCAGCACCAGCGCGTATCCATTGTAGGAGGCCCGAAAACTCCAATAGACTCCCAGAAAGAATCTCCTGAATTCGCTGTACGGAGGGTTTTTCCATAATATTCGGAAACCTTTCGGACGTTTTCAAGGGTTTCCGGAAACTCAATCCCTGTATCTGCAAACATCAATTCATAATCGTCCAGAGTTTCATCCACAAGCTGCAGCACTGCAAGGCTGTCCTTGCCCCCGGAATAGGATACGCTGACTTTCAGGTCCATACTTCCGGAAACGTTTCTTATGAAAGAATGAGCCGTCTCTATCATTGAGTCAAGAATTTTCTCATTAGCTTTTACGGCATCATCCCAGCTCTTTTCCGGGGGGAGGATTTTTGCAGCCACGGGTTCTGCACTCCAGCGCGGCTTTACCGCATTCCCGCGCTTTTCTTCAATCATTTCCCTGCCTGTCAGCCGGGCTCTCCCGCAGCAAACTACCTCTCCTGAAGGAAGGAGAACAACAACCTCGTCCTCTTTTTCGATTTCCGGGTCTGCATCAAGGACTCCGGGAGCAAGAATACTTGCCCCTTTTTTCAGGATAAAGGGCATAATTTCCGGCTCGATAACAACCCATTTTTTAAGCTCTTTCCTGTCCCTGCCCTGAAAAAGCCGCCGTGCTCCCTCAAGCCTGGGGAGCAGGACCCATGTGCAGTTTTCGATTTCAAACCTGATAGATGCAAGGACTTCCCCGTCCACTATAATTTCATCCATCCGGTCTTCATAAGGGGCTTTGTTAAGCACCACAAGGTGACCTTCGGGGATAAGGGAGGCATTGAACTGTTTTTCAGAAACGGAATTTATGCGTTTTATATCATAATCAAAAGCCGGACGAATATCGCCGGGAGGAGTGACCTCAACTTTTTTTGCTCTATTGCCGCAACCACACTGTTTTCCGAGCACAGGCACATTGCAGGCATCGCACCAGTGCAGGAGCATTTTGCCAAGGTATACTGGTTTGGACATGTCATGCAGATTGAGCGAGGTTCACCTTTAAAAGGCTTTGGCTTTTCCTAAGAACCGGTCTAAAAATCAAATTGATTTTACAACCGGGATAGGACTTACGCATTTGAACTGGAAAACAGCAGCATAAAACTACTCAATGTTTAAAATGTGAATTTAGACCATAATTTCGGAAAAACTTACTTTTCGATTCAAAAGTTAACCTTGCCCATTATCCAATTGCAGGAATAGTATAAATTTTAAGCCCGAATCTTAGCGATTTTGTTTTTTAGAATATTCTGCGGCAAGTACCGATAGCATAACAAATATCAATACAAGAAATAGGTAAGAGTCTTTTGATTTGTCTAACCATCCAAGATATGCATTATATAGTGCTATAATAAGAGCTATCAGTGCTAATATACGTGATATTATGTTAGCTGATTTTGCATTCATGTAAACTCCCTAAAATACGTGAAGCTTCGATACATCAGGTTTCTATGCTTCATTTGCCAGATCCAACAGGCTACAGATTACCAATTGCCAGCGATCCGGTTATCCAGGGCCGTCATTACTTTTTCCGGAGTATCCATCCTCCATAAATACAGGTCAAGCTCCCCAATAATCCGAAGCCCGGAGTAGCGTTATTTTTGCTCGATTCATTTTCACCTGAGCTACTACCATTATCAGATTCAGAATTATTAGTATCAGTATTATTGTTTGAATTATTGAGTTCAACAGCACTTTTGTCTTCAGACGATGATAAGTTAGTTTCTTCAACTCCTATATCTTCAGTTGCGTTTAAATTCGCCATTGTACTCTGGTCAGTTTCATTGTAGGTTGCCTTTATGCTTTGATCAGTCATATCAGAACTTCTAAAAGGTCCAATGACAACTCCAACAGGATAGTTCATAGTATATTTCCCTGTATTCACAGTCGCTGTAACAGTGTCTGTGACTGTATCAATTACAGAGACGTTATCCTTGTAGTCGCTGGAGTGGCTGTCGGAGATCGCTACATATGCCTTTTTTCCATCTGGGGTGACTGCAATCCCCCTCGGAGCAGTTCCTACATACACTGTAGCTGTAACGGTGTTTGTTGTTGTATCAATTACAGAAACAGTGTTGCCGGGATCTTTGTAGGAACCGGAGTTTGTCACATATGCCTTTTTTCCATCAGGAGTGACTGCGATATCACCGGGGCTGTCCCCTACAGGTACAGTTCCTGTAACATTGTTTGTAGCTGTGTCAATTACAGAAACATTGTTGCTCCCTGAATTAATCACATAAACCTTATTTCCATCAGGGCTAACTGCAATATCAGTAGGATAGTCTCCTACAGGCACAGTGGCTGTAACTTTTTTTGTAGTTTCATCAATTACAGAAGTAGTGTTGTTACGACTGTTCGTAGCATAGATTTTTTTCCCGTCAGGTGTGAATGCAACGTGATAAGTACTCAGTCCCACATTAACCGGATCCATTACAGTGTTTGTAGATGTACCAATTACAGTGTTAATTACAGAGATATTGTTGCTGTCATCATCCACCCTACTGTAACGAAGAGTCACATAAACCCTTGATCCTTTCGGGTTAACTGCAACCCCCCGAGGATAACCTCCCACATCCACTACGGCATCAACAGTATTTGTCTTTGTGTCAATTACAGAAACAGTAGTGCTTAATCCGGATATGTCTGTCACATATACCTTTGTTCCTGCAGGGTTGATTGCGGCTTCTCCAGCCCAGCCTTCTATAGGCACCACGGCTGTAAGATTGTTAGTTGCTGTGTCAATTACAAAAACAGTGCCAGTGTCGATACCTATACTCGTCACATATGCAAAAGGAGCTGCACCTGCTAAACTCACCAATATTAAAATCGCAAGTGCTGTTATCCCCAAAGCTCTTGTGAAGGTATCTTCTCTATGTTCTTTATTAGACATTGCTAATCATGCCTTTTAGGGCGTGTGTTATGGAGTTCGGGTTAGGTGGAAAAATACTTTTGAACTCCATCAATTCCTTTTAGCCAACTCCTTATAAGTTTTCCGGCCAGGTTATCAAACAATAAAAAAGGACGTTGAATTTAGGATTACTTTTTACAGAAGTATTACTTAATAGGACGAATAGTTTGATGATTTGGCTAGAAAAATTATATACTCATCCACAACGCAAGTGCATTTTTAAACTTAAAAAATGAAAGATTTTGTTTTTAAGAAATGTACGAACTTGCTTTTTTCATTGATCTGTAATCTTTTCCGTCCACTCCAGGTTTAGAAAAACTTTGACATCAGGGACGAATTTGAAACACAGTGCTCTGAAAAAGTGCATTCCGGACAGAACTTTTCTTCCGTTTTCTCGGGCATGAATCCAGCTTTTATTTTCTCCACACGCCTGCAGATTTTTAATACCTCCCTGCGGTCCGAGCTTCGGATAGCCACTTTCCGAATCAGGCCAAAACTTACGTATTCAACAAAAGCAAAGGGGATCTCTGTTCCGGATTCGGCTTCAAGGAGAAGGGCAAGTGATGCGGCGTGCATCCTGTCAGATGCCCACACGCCCTGTAGAGGGCAGTTTCCCGGTTTTAGAATAGAGGGGACATTCATGCCCTCGAAACAGACAAGCTTGGACGGAACACCCTTCAGGTTAAGCCTTTCCGATGAAAGAAATGGCTCGGTTTTAACAGGAGTAAGTGCCGCAAGCATAGGATCTTTTCCGAATTCTTCAAGTCCTCTGAGAAGGTTAGCCGCAATTTCAGGAATTTTAGCTCTTGCCCGCGTCTTCCCTTCTTCAAGGACTTCCTTTTCAATGCATGCGAATTCTGTTGGAAACATAAGAGGGAGATCTTCACATACCTGGAGAAAAGCAGTTTCAAGTTCTTTGCACAAGTTATCGGCGTTTAACGAACATTCCCTCACAATTTCAGGAAAAGTCAGAGAAAGCTCTTTAAGGAGCATTCTTTCAAGCCTTGAAGCGTTTATTTCAGGAAACAGTTCAAAACCCCGGCTGACAAAGTATACGCGTCGCGGGCAGTTGATATATAGGAGAAGATCAGAAACGCTTATCTCAGGATTCCGTGAATCTGCAGGCATCACATTAGAATTTCTTTTACAATTGATATAAATTTTTTGGATAAGATCTCGCCCTTACACGGTAGTCAAGCTTCTGCGACAATTGCCGAACTCGCATTCGTTAAATATATAAGGGAACGTTTCCTCTTAGATTAAGTAAGTCATGACATCCAACGATTCCTCAGAAAATCTGCGCAACCGCCTGGCAGAAAAAATGGCTGGAGATATCACACTCTCAGAAAAACCCGGAGAGTCACTGAAAAAGTGGAGGTTAAACTTTGAGATATCCCAGACCGATATTGCAAATTACCTGAAGGTTTCTCCCTCTGTTATCAGTGATTATGAAAGCGGGAGGCGAAAGTCTCCAGGGACAATGATCGTCCGGAAGATCGTGGAATCCCTGCTTGAAGTTGATATAGAGCGGGGAGGCAAAAAGATTCACACCTACGAATCGATACTTAACGCCGAATGCGGCTCAAAATCAATCTACTCAACCTACGAGTATACTATCCCGATACAGCTTGCTAAACTGGTAAACCTTATTGAAGGCGAGATTGTCTACAAAGGAGCTGAAAGACCTCTATATGGTTTTTCTGTCATCGACAGCCAGCGGGCAGTCCTGGAACTTTCCTCCCACGAATTCCAGAAGCTCTACGGCTGGAGTACGGACAGAGCCATGATCTTTACGAAGGTCAGTACCGGGAAATCCCCCATGGTAGCTATCCGAGTCACCAACCTGAAACCCGGAGCCGTTGTGCTTCACGGGCTCTGTAAAGAAGAGGTCGAACCTGTTGCAGTCAAGATGGCGGAAGTAGACCGTGTACCCCTGGTCGCAACTACAATGGACCTCGACCAGATTGTACAGTTACTGAAAAAATACAGTCAATACTATGCAAGGGAATGACCCCCTGGAAGATGCCCTAAACACTCAAAAACAGGTGAACACATGACTATTGGAATTGTATCATACGGTGCTTACGTCCCGAGATACCGTATAAAAATTGAAGAAATCGCCCGGCTCTGGGGTGATGACGCAGAGGCTCTTAAAAATGGCCTCATGGTGTACGAAAAATCCGTACCTGATGTAGATGAAGACGCAGCAACGATCGCAGTGGAAGCTGCAAGATACGCAATAGCAAGAAGCGGCGTCGATCCCTCCAGAATTGGGGCGGTATATACAGGTTCAGAAAGTCATCCCTACGCTGTAAAACCGACCAGCACTATCGTAGCTCAGGCTATCAGCGCAACCCCTGAAATGACCGCAGCAGACTTTGAGTTTGCATGTAAGGCAGGAACAGCTGCAGTTCAGGCATGTATGGGACTGGTGGGTTCCGGAATGATTGACCTTGGCATGGCTATAGGAGCAGACGTTTCCCAGGGAGCCCCCAGTGATGCCCTTGAGTACACTGCCGCAGCAGGAGGAGTCGCCTGCCTCATCGGGAGAAAAGAATCCGAACTTGCAGCAATCATTGAAGATACGTACTCTTTTACAACAGATACTCCTGACTTCTGGAGAAGGGAAGGAATGCCTTACCCCGAACATGGAGGCCGGTTTACAGGAGAGCCGGGGTACTTCAAACATGTAACAAACGGCGCAAAAGGTCTGCTTAAAAAACTAGGGACAAAGCCTGAAGATTATGATTATGCAGTCTTCCACCAGCCAAATGGGAAGTTCCCTACCAAAGCTGCAAAGATGCTGGGGTTCACAAAAGCCCAGATAACTCCGGGACTTGTAGTTCCAAAAATAGGGAATACATATTCAGGGTCCTGCCTTATGGGAATCGCCGCAACCCTTGACCAGGCAAAACCCGGGGACCGGATTTTTGCAACCGCCTTCGGGTCCGGAGCAGGGTCCGATTCATTCAGCATAACAGTTACTGACAGGATTGAGGAAATTCGAAACCTGGCTCCGACGGTTTCCGAACTTATCAAGGATCCTATATACATCGACTACGCAAAGTATGCCAGACATAAAGGTAAAATCCGCCTGGCCTGAAAACGGGGTGAATACATGAGAGACGTAGCAATTATCGGAATAAAGAATACAAAATTCGGGGAACTCTGGGAGCGTTCCCTGAGAGACATCGTCGTAGAAGCCGGGATCGGAGCAATCCAGGACGCAGGCGTTAGTGGAAAAGAGATTGACGCTCTGTATGTAGGAAACATGAGTGGAGGCCGCTTTATTGATCAGGAGCACATAGGTGCCCTTATCGCAGACTATTCCGGTCTTTCGAGAAACCTTCATGTCCCGGCTACCAGAGTAGAAGCTGCCTGTGCATCCGGAGGGCTTGCCCTGCGCCAGGCTATAATGTCTGTGGCTTCAGGCTACAGCGACATCGTAGTAGCAGCAGGAGCAGAAAAGATGACTGATGTCGGGTCTGAAGAGGCATCTTCAGCTCTTGCAGCAGCTGCTGACCGGGAATGGGAAGGCATGGCAGGAGCAACCTTCCCCGGGCTTTATGCAATGATTGCAAAGCTGCACATGCACAGGTACGGAACTACAAGCGAACAGCTTGCAGAAGTAGCCGTAAAAAACCACAAAAATGGGTGTTTTAACCCCATTGCCCAGTACAAGAATGAAATTAGCGTGGACGACGTACTGAATTCAATAATGGTAGCCGACCCGTTACATATCTTTGACTGCTCCCCTATAACAGACGGAGCATCTGCACTTGTTCTGGCTCCTGCGGAAGTTGCCCACAAATATACTGATACGCCCATTTACATTAAGGCAACAGCCCAGGCAAGTGACACAATTGCCCTGCATGACAGAAGGGATATCACAACCCTGGACGCAACCGTAATGGCTGCAAAGAGAGCATATTCCATGGCAAAATTGAAACCTGAAGATATCGACCTTGTCGAGGTACATGACTGCTTTACCATTGCTGAGATCTGCGCAATTGAAGACCTGGGATTTGCAGAAAAAGGGAAAGGCGGAATTGTCACAGCAAATGGGGAAACTGCGATAGGCGGAAGGATCCCTGTCAACACCTCCGGCGGCCTGAAAGCCTGCGGACATCCAGTGGGAGCAACAGGCATAAAGCAGGCTGTGGAAATTGTAACCCAGCTTCGCGGGGATGCAGGAAAGCGCCAGGTAGCAGGAGCCGAGTATGGAATGACCCACAACGTAGGAGGGTCAGGAGCGACCGCAGTAATACACATTTTCTCGAGGGAGAGGTGATATTCGATGTCTTCTGTACCAAGATTCTGGAGAAACCTGGGCAGCAGGTATAACCTTGAAGGGACCCGCTGCAAGGAATGTGGGGAATATTTCTATCCCCCGCGCAATGTTTGCGTAAACTGCAGGCGCATGGGTGAGCTCGAATCATTCAAATTCAAAGGCACCGGCGAAATCGTAAGCTATACATTGATTCACACGCCTGCGGAAGGTTTTGAAAACCAGACTCCCTATACCCTTGCAATTATTAAACTGGATGAAGGGCCCCGTCTAACCTCCCAGGTGATTGGAGACCCTGAAAAAATCCAGATTGGAACACGGGTTAAATCCGTGTTCAGGAAGCTCGGGGAAGACGGCGAGCACGGTATGATCTACTACGGCACCAAATTCGTCCCTGCAGATACATGATCGGATCTGGATTCTTCCGGATTCCGTTAATGATTCTAAAGTGAGGATTTTCCGGGGCCTCCCGGATCAAATTGGAGATGTCTTTAAACTATGATTGAAGTGGAAGTAAAGGTCAGAGCGGATCATTCAAAGGTCCGCTTCATCCTTCAGAAATTAGGGGCAATAAAAATAGGGGTAGAGAATCAGTCAGATACTTATTTTGCAGCTCCTTATAGGGATTTTGCAAAAACTGACGAGGCGCTCAGGATTCGTTCCCTGGACGGTCAAGCCGTGCTGACCTATAAAGGTCCCAAACTCGATAAAGTCTCCAAAACCAGAGAAGAGCTCGAAACTTCTGTGGATGAGGCCACTACCACAGGAATACTACGTGCCCTTGGATTCTCGGAAGCCGGAATCGTCCGCAAAAAAAGGGAAGTCTTCAGGGCAGGAGAGATAACTGTCTGTCTTGACGCAGTCGAAGGGCTCGGAGAATTCCTGGAAGTCGAAATCGTAGCTGGAGATGAAAAAGATCTTGAAATTTCAAGGAAAAAATTATTCGAGTTGCTAAAACAGTTTGGCGCCGAGGAAAAAGACTCTATTCGGACTTCTTACCTTGAAATGGTACTGGATAAAAGCAATGATTAATTTACCGGTTCAATTTCAATAATTTTCCCGACTATTTTTTATTGATACTAAAATGAACCCTGGGATCGGCTCAATAAGTTGTTCATGCCCGCATCATGCACGGACATGAAAACAACTGTCAAATTTTGATTTAATTTTGATTTTAATTTACTCTTAATTTTCACCTTATTCTGGAGCCGGGCTTTAGATCTTTATCCGGCATCAGAGCTGCTACAATCGCTCCACCGTCATCGGCTGCAAGTATCATGCCGTTTGACTCAACTCCGCAGAGTTTGGCGGGTTTCAGGTTGGCTAGTACAATTACGGATTTACCTGTGAGTTCTTCAGGAGTATAATATGAAGATAGGCCTGCTACAAGCTGTCTTGGCTTTTCCTCTCCTATATCCACTTCAACCCGCAGGAGCTTTTTTGACTTCTTTACAGGTTCAGCAAAGATAACTTTTCCTACCCTGATGTCAAGTTTTGCAAAGTCCTCGTAATCTATCTGGGGAAGGGTTTCTATTTGCTCTGTTTCTTCTGTTTTTGCTGCATCTCCGGCTTTTTCGGCTGGTTTTGCCTCTTCTACAGGGCCCATTCCATCAGATTTGGCAGGCTCCTTTTCACCCCCCTTTGCCGCGTTTTTCTTTGCATCTGCAGCTTTTACCCTCTGGTTTGCAATCTCGTCCATCTCTCCTATCCTGTCATCTTCGAGCTTGGTAAAGAGGAGCTCAGGCTTTGCAAGTTTTGTGCCTGCCTTCAGGGGCACGAGGGCTTCTTCATACTGCACGGCATGTATATCGCTTTCCTGTCCGAGTCCTTTCCAGGCTGTTTCCATGGTCAGCGGGAGCACGGGTTCAAATATAATGCTCAGGGCTTTTGCCAGGTGGAGGCAGTTGTAGAGGACCTGTCCGCAAGCGGCCCGATCTTCTTTAAGAAGTTTCCAGGGCTCGTGGGACTGGAAGTAAATGTTCCCGAAAGACGCAAGAGTCATGGCAGAATCGACAGCTTTTTTGAACTCGTACTCAGCCATTGCAGCTTTTATTTCTTTTAGAGCCTTTTCTATTTCTGCGCTTACTTCAGGTTCGAGTTTCCCTTCAGGGACTTCTCCATAGTTCTTGAAAGCAAAGAGCATGGTCCTGTACAGGAAGTTTCCTAATACAGCCACCAGTTCGGTATTGATCTTTTCCTGAAGCACGCGCCAGGAGAAGTTCAGTTCCTTAGTATGGGAGGTGTAGCTTGCAAGGTAATACCTGAGGAGGTCTGGATGGAAGCCGTGGTCAAGATAATCTTCCCCTACCCAGACCACATAACCTCTGGTCTTGGAAAACTTTTTATCTTCTATTTTGACCATGCCTGATGCTACAACAGCTGTAGGCACGGAATAGTCTGCACCTTTAAGCATGGCAGGCCAGAAAATGCAGTGGTGGTAGGTAATGTCCCCTCCAATGAAGTGGACTATCTCCCCGTCCTCTTTCCAGAATTTTTCCCAGGAATCCCCTGTCTTTGCAGCCCATTCCTCGGTGAAAGCCATGTATCCTATGGGGGCATCCACCCAGACGTAAACCACAAGATCTTCATGCCCCGGGAATTTAACTCCCCATTCAAGGTTTCTTGTGATACACCAGTCCGTAAGCCCCTGCTTTACCCAGCCAAGTGCGTAATTGATAGCATTGGTGGTGCCTCCCAGGTCATTAGAGAGGTAATTCAGCAGGTAGTCGCTAAACTCGGAAAGTTTGAAAAAGAAGTGTTCCTGCTGGCGGTACTCTGCAGGTCCTCCGCAGATAGTACATACAGGATTCTGAAGCTCCCCAGGCTCAAGGTGTTTTCCGCAGCCCTGGTCACATTCATCACCTCTGGCTGTTTCTCCGCAGTGAGGGCAGGCTCCTTCCACATAGCGGTCAGGAAGGAAGCGGTTGCACTTTGGGCAGTAAGCGATTTCGATGATTTTCGGGTACACATAGCCCTTTTCAATCAGCCTGGTTACAATATTAAGGGTCCGGTTATGATTTTCAGGGTCATCGGTTGTCCCAAAAGCATCAAAGTAAACTCCAAGCTGCTTGAAAGTTTCATCAAAGTGTTTATGATAGACCTCTACAAGTTCTTTAGGGGTGATCCCAAGCTCCTCGGCGTTTACGACAATGGGGGTTCCATGGGTATCCGAACCGCAAACAAAGGTAACCTCCCTCCCTTCCTTCCGCAAGGAGCGGGCAAAAATATCAGCGGGCACATAGGTCCGGAGATGCCCGATATGTGCCTTGCCGTTAGCATAGGGTAGGCCACAGGTGACAAGTACGGGTTTACTGGATGATTTTGACATTCTTATCTCCATATATTTTTATAAGTGTATCTCTTCTGGATGACTGCAATTCTGAAATATATTTCGCTTATTGTATGTACAAGGGAACTTATTTGAGGGATAGTTGATAATCATATATAAAAGAGGGGTGGAACGCAGAGAAACATAAATAGTTGCTCTGACAATTCAGACCTGTTGAATTGACCCTTTTATTTGCGGGCTTTTGAAAAATATGTTTCTGGCAGTTCCCCTACCAGGAGAATTTGCCTGTCCCCTTAACTGGAGTTTTCAGCAGTAAATAAACATAGACCGGAAATTAAAGAAACAAATCCAGGAAGTGCGGTCCTGTCAGATATGAATGATGAAAATGTAAACTCAGAAGGTACGGATTCAGAAAGCATGAATCCGGAAGAGGCATCCGGAGACGACCTTTCGGGAAGTAGTGCTTTCAATAAAAAAGAGACTATTATCCCTGAGGAGGATATTTCAGATATTACCATCAAGGAAAATTCCTCAGATTCCGATTCTGCTCCTGAAAAACAGGGATCGGCAAAAACGGATGATCAGGGACTTCCTCCCCGGGACCCTGAGAAGAAAATAATTGAAAATGAGAGTTTAAGCATGAATTCAGGCTCTTCTCCTTCCGTACATAAAAAGAAACGCAGCGGTACGTCCTATGTTGTGATCTTACTGGCTCTGATTACTGTTATTGCGGTCAGTATGGCTGCTATATTCTACGGCCTCGGTTTTGGAGGAAATATAGGGACCTCCGAGAAGATAGCGGTAATTTATGTACAGGGCTCCATGCTCACTGGAAACGTTCCCTCAGGGTTCGGCTATGCAACCTCAGAAGAGATTTCTGAAAACATCCACACCGCTGTAGCAGATGAAAACGTCAGGGCAATCGTGCTCAGGATAAACAGTCCTGGAGGGTCTCCTGCAGCCGCCCAGGAGATTGCAATAGAGATCGAGAAAGCTCAGGAACAGGGCATCCCTGTTATTGTTTCCATGGGAGATCTTGCGGCCAGCGCTGCATATTATATCTCTGCGCCTGCAGATTACATATTTGCAAATCCCTCCACAAGTACGGGATCCATAGGAGTTATCTGGGTCTTTGAGAATATGTCTTCTTTCAACGAAAAGGAAGGTATAGATTATTACATTTCAAAGTCCGGAGAGTTCAAAGATATGGGAGGGTCCTGGAGAGGGCTTACGGACGACGAAAAAGAATACGCTGATACCGTTGTCATGGAGAGTTATGAAAACTTTGTAACTCAGGTTGCAGAAGGGCGAAATATGAGCCGGAGTGAAGTAAAAGACCTTGCAGACGGACGCGTATATACAGGGTCCAGAGCAAAGGAACTTGGGCTTGTGGACGACTTTGGAAACCTCTATGACGCAATTGATAAAGCTGCGGAACTTGGAGGCATTCAGGGTGAACCAAGAGTTGTATATATGAACAGGGCAAGCATTTCAAGGTTACTTCTCGGTTCGGAGTCCGGGGATTCCAATGAGGAAACCAGGCAACTTGTCAATTACTTTGAGAAAAGCCCTTATGGGAAGATTCTTGCCTGTATAAGTTAATTATCGGATTCCCTCTATTTCCTTTTTTTCCGTTATTCATTTTTCTTAATTAATTCAGTTTTCTGTTTTTTAGACAGGCTTACAGCCTGAAAATAGCAAAATATATATTAGCTAACATGCAGGATATCTCGGGCTTAACATGCTGGAACTCAAATTTGTACGTAATAACCCCGACATAGTTGGGCGTGCTCTTATTAACAGGAATATGGGCACCGAGCTTATAGATAGCCTTCTTGAATATGACGCGGCCTGGAGGGACTGTATCACCGAGGGTGATAGCCTGAAGCATAAACGCAATGTGGTCACCCGCGAGATAGCGCAATTTAAGAAGGAAAATAAAGATGCTTTATCAAAAATAAACGAAATGCAGGGCATCAATGATCGTATTAAAGAAATAGATGATAAGATACGCGACTATAAATCAAAAATAAATGAAATAATGCTCAGTATCCCCAATATCCCTTCTGACATGACGCCTATAGGCAAGGATGAAAATGACAATCCGGTTGTAAGGGTAGTTGGAGAGCCAAGAGAATTTACGTTCACTCCAAAGCCTCACTGGGAGATAGGGGAGGCGCTGGATATACTCGACTTTGAGAGAGGAACAAAGATAGCAGGCCAGGGCTTTACAGTCTATAAAGGCATGGGCGCGAAACTTGAAAGAGCTCTCATAAACTTCATGCTTGATGTACACGCCGATCAGGGTTATCTCGAAGTTCTGCCGCCTGTGCTTATCAATGAAAAAGCCATGACCGGCACAGGGCAGCTGCCAAAGTTCAAAGATGACATGTATGTATGCAGCGCTGACGGCTATTATCTTGCACCGACCGCGGAAGTCCCGGTGACCAACCTCTTCATGGACGAGTATGTGGAAAATCTGCCGGTATTACTTACAGCATATACCGCCTGCTTCAGGCGTGAGGCAGGGAAACATGGTCAGGATACAAGAGGCATCATCCGCCAGCACCAGTTCAACAAGGTTGAGCTTGTCAAATTCGTGAAGCCGGAAACATCCTATGAAGAACTCGAAAAACTCACCCTCGATGCTGAGGAGATTCTCAAACTCCTGAAGATACCATATCGTGTCATAAGCCTTTGCACTGGCGACATAGGGTTCTCGGCGGCCAGGACTTACGACATAGAGGTATGGGTACCCGCACAGAAAAAGTACCGGGAGATCTCCTCGTGCTCGAATTTTGAGAACTTCCAGGCCAGAAGAGCCAATATCCGTTTCAGAACCCCTGAAGGTCCTCAGTTCGTCCACACGCTTAACGGTTCAGGCCTTGCTGTCGGCAGGACCGTCGTTGCGATACTGGAGAACTACCAGCGTGAGGACGGCAGCGTAGAGATTCCGGAAGTCCTCAGGCCGTACATGAGAGGGGCCGAAGAAATCAGCAAAGTTTGAGCTTGTGGATTACTTTTAAAAAAACCATATAATCCGGAATTCGATGAGAAAGCCGGCAGCTCGTCAATTACTTTGAGGAACGTTCTTAGGAGCAAATCCTTGCCTTTATAAAGTAATTAACGGACTCCCTTACTTTCTTTTTTCCAGTACTTATTTTTTCATATATTCAGCCTTATTCATGATTTCCTGCGTTTCTTCTGCAAATCTTATCAAGGAGAAGGATATTGTCAAGCATGAGAGAACCGCTCCAGCCAAGAGGAATTGCCCATGCTGGTTTTCCTGTAGACTTGTCCACCTGTTCAGGGAGAAGCCCTGTGCTTGTTGCTCCGGCCAGAGCCCATCTCAGGCATTTAACCCCTTCATCGGTCAATTTTTTCACATCTTCGGCATAAGGTCCCTCTTTTCCATTGGGGAGATCGAGGACAAAGGCAAACATAGCCTCCGAAAGCCAGAGAGTGGTTATTATCCAGGGATTTCCGTCGATGTAACTGTCATTTTCGTAACGTTTGATTCCATTACCCGCATTGATAGGAATTGAGAGCTTTTTCTGGATATTTTCTATCAGGAAAAGAATCATATCCCTTTCCACAGGGTCTTTCGGGGAGAGCATTCCAAAGGGCATATAAGCTCCAAGAACGCTTGCATCAATCGTTTTATCCAGTTTTTCATTAATGATTCCTTTTGCAAAATAGCCTTCCTGAAGCCAGAACCGGTCAATTGTAGCCTGCTTGATGAACTCCGCCCTTTTCTTCCAGCGTCTTGCCATGCCAGACTCACCGTTTTCTTCCGCAAGGTGAGAGGCGCCCATGAGCCCTGCATAGATCGAGGCATTGGTATAGGTGAAAACTCCGTAATAAGTCTCCCACAGGTCCATACAGCTTTCATGCAGCCCGGACTTGGTCCTCTTCATCAGGTATTCGGCAGCCCTGAGCACGGAGACCCAGACCTCTTCCAGAAATTCAACCTTTTTGAGGCCTTCGAGAATCCTGTAATACACATCCATGGCATGAAGTGTGGACCCGGTCTCGTCTATCTGGGTTGAATAGTCAAAATTACCCCAGGAAGGAGCTATGTCTCCGTTGAGCCAGTAACGCTGGAACCATGAACCATCGGGGAGCTGGGCCCGGATACACCACTTGAAAAATCTGTCACAATACTCGGGATATCCGGAATGCTTGAGAGCAAGCACAACCTCCGAGGTATCCCTGTTCCAGCAAAACCCGTATCCTCCGCATTTCTCGAAATTGGAGTCAAACTCCGGAGCAGCCACGAAAGACCCATATTCACGGTCGTTCAGGAGATAAAGCATGAGAAGAGCCCGGTTATATGCATTGAATAACTCCTGGCGCAGGTTATTATGCCCTTCAAGTCCTGGCATCTTGAGCACGTGTTTTTTTGATAGCCACATCACCCAGTGTTCCCGTGTCTTTTCAAAGATGTGTTCCAGGGGCATTTTGGATAACTCATACATTCTTTTATACAGGAGGCTCCGGGAAGATGCAGCTCCAATAAAGATTACAAACTCATTTGCCCCGTCAGCTTCCAGTTCAAGGTCCCAGCCAGCAGCGTTGTTGATATTCCCTATATCTTCCTTGTTACGCTGCAGCTTTCCGTCTTCCATATCGTATTTGGAATTTGTCCACCATATGGTATCCATTGCCTTTCCGATCTGCCATTCCGTAAACTCCGGCAGGGCATAGATTCCTATATAGTAATTTTGCCAGTACTGTGCAAGCAGGCGAGCTTCCGTATCGCAAAATCCGGAGTTTTTCTTGGAAGTTTCCCCTACGTTTAAATTCGAATAGTAAAAGAATTTTCCCGACATCTTTTGCTGGGACTGCACCTTAAACCTGCGGATAAGGACGGGCACTTCAGGATGCACAAGGTCAAGAATCGAGATCCTTATTCCGGAGTCGTGGTAGAGTTTTGTGGATACGATATTTGTATCCTCTATGTAGTTCTGAATAGAATGCCAGTCGTTATCGTTTGTCCAGAGAAGTTTTTCCCCTGTATGGATACAGGCAAGGGATTCTTCTACGTGCTGGGCATGGTCTCTGCGGGGATAAAATAAGCCTAAAATATCTCCCTTTCTGCCCATTGTCACAAGCAGTTCGTCATTTCCGAGAATGACATTCGGTTGTCTGATCACCGTGTGTCCCCTCTGAGCTGGTATTCCTGGCTTGCGCTGGAGGGAGCCAGTGAGATTACATGTTCGCAGAAATTCTTTCCTGTGGCTTTACAGCTGACTTCCCTCACACTTATGTTCTTCCCAAAATACTCGGTAAGGTAACCCGCAAAGTATCCGCTCATGAAGGCACATACCGGCTGGTCCGATGCTCCGTAAACATCGGCTATAAACGAGTCTTTAACAATGATTTTTCCTTCATAGGTTTCGGGGTTACAGTCAATTTCCAGGATTCCCCAGCCCACAGCTCTGTACAACTCTGCAAGCATGCTTGCGAAATTGCTGTTATTAATAGGCATTATACTCTTGAAATATTTTGCAGCATGACTTCCCCCCCGCAGTCCGGATAGGGTAAGAAGCCCTTCTGCATGTGGCACACTCTGATTAAGAGTTTTGATGATATCTACAATTGTGAGTGCCCTTGCCATAACTCCCCTGACACCTATGACATTCAGGGGGAAATCAACAGAGTAAATCATCCCGAATTCTGAAATCCCGTGTTCCACTGCAATTACAACTTCCAGTTCTCCTATTTTTCGAGCAAGATTCTCTATATCCATATCTTTCTTAAGCTCTGTAAATATGGAGTATTCTCCAGTCTCCTGTGTAATGTTGTCAATGTGACCAAACATAACGAATGCATTCTCTTTTTCAAGAAAATCAGTTATTAAAGATAAAGAACCAGGCTCTTTCGAATAAGTAACCTTGAACCATACAATCTGCGAATCTTCATTAAATCCTGCAAACATGCATAAGTCCCTAACCATGTGACTCAAACTCCCATGAACCTATATGTATACATTTCATTAAGTTATTGCGTTAAGCTCCTGAATACACGAGCCTTGAAGTCCATAAGTACTGCCATGAAGTTTACTGCCGCCTCGAAGGGTGTGGAGTGAACACTGAAATAAGAATGCACGTCTCCATCCCCGAGCCACTTGGTGCACATATAGTAATAGTGGTCCGAAGTCAACAGGTGCTTCCATATACGCAGGATTTCGGGGTCTCCTGTTTTTTTCACAAAAGGCTCAAGCAATTTCATCTCTTCAAAACAACGCCTTTGCATATCGTTTCCAAGCCATGCGCTGGTATCGCGTTCCATATCAGCCCAGGAAATCGTCGAAAAGTCCCCAATATCGATCTCGGCTACAGGGGAATATTTTCTGGCAACCTCTACAGGAGTGCTGAATTCCAGACCGTTTTTGAGGACTTCTGCAGGCAGTTTTTCCAGGAAATTAAAAATTCCGGTTTCTTCCCACTGGTGTTCTCCGAACGTCTCGTAGTCCATAAAAACATTGATACAATCCTCCTTAACCCCTGAAGCCCACGAGGCCCATTTCTCCGCAGTAAGTGGATATCCTTCCCACCACCTTGCCGAAAAACGGTACCCTATGTCGTCACTCAGCTTGTAGTTCCTGAAGAGAATGGGTAACCCTGAGTCTTTTGCCTTATAAAGTACGTTAGGAGACCTCCCCTCAAGCATGTGGTCTGCACCTTCCGTAAGAATTGCCTTATAACCCAGCTCGGAAGCTACCTTTGCTATGGAGTTATTGTAAAGAAGTTCTGTGTTTCTGAATACCTGAGGTTTAACTCCAAGGAGGTCGAAAACCATTTCTTGGTGTTCCTTCACTTCTTCAATAAATTCTGTTTTGTCATCAAAAAGGCTTGAGAGAGAATGATAACAGGTCTCATCCAGAAACTCCACAGCCCCTGTTTCTGCCATTTGCCGGAAACTCTCAAGCACCTCCTTTCCCCAGAGTTCGCATTGTTCGAGCAGTGTGCCAGTAATCGAAAGGGAAAACCTGAACTCTCCTTTATGCTCGTCGAGAGAGTCCAGAAGAGCCCTGTTTGTAGGGATGTAGCATTTATGGGCCACTCTTTCAAAAATCTCCCTGTTGCTTCTTTCATCAAAGTAGCGGAAAAAACCAGACCTGTCATCAGGCCAGAACCTGCGCAGCCTGAAAGGCTGATGCACCTGAAAGTACATGCAGAGAGAGGTCATGCCCCTTCCTCCAGAATGGCTCTTCTTAAATCAGAGAGAATGGAAAAGTAGTTCACAGCCCTTTCAGACCCTTCCCGGGCGTTTCCAGCATTCATTGAAAAAAGGATTTCACTCTGCTGGAGGTAGCCGAAAAGATGCTTCAACTTTTGGTAATTCGGTTTTTCTTTAATTTCTGCAAGTTCTTCCCCTACCCTTACCAGTTCTCTCAGGTAGAGTTGCTGCGCATGATTTCCGACAGCATTGTGCATTCCGTAACGGATTGTCTGTTCTGTCCCAAGGGTAGAAAGTCTCAAAGGACTGAACCTGCTTACTGCTTCCGAAGGTGTGATCATTTCAATGCCCCGGCTCTTCAGGGCTTCCGGAAAAGCCCGTATAAAATCGGCTATCATGCTCTTGCTCCTGTGGTGAAGGCAGAGGCTTGTGTAATTTAAATAAAGGGTCAGGACATCCCCTTCCATGCCTGCAATCCAGTCTGCGAACTTTTCCGGGATCAGAGGATAACCTTCCCAGTTTTTTTCGGAAAAGCGCAGTTCAAGGTCTTCACTGAGGTTTATATGCCTGAGAAGAGTCGGAAGGTGGTTTTCAAAAACACGGACAGGATCGCATCCATCCAGAATGTTTCTTGACCCTTCGGCAATAAGGCACCTGAAACTCATATCTGCAAGTATACTTCCTACTCTTTCCGTGTACAGAAGTTCTGTGTTCACGAAAGTCCTGGGATTTACTCCTAACAGTTCCCTGAGCATTTCCCTGTAACTCATTACTTCCTCTTTAAACCAGGAAAGGTCAGGATAAAGGGCACTCAGGGAATGGTAACTGCAGCTTCCTGTAAACTCTACCCTTCGACTCTCCGAAAGTTCCCTGAAAGATTCAAGAAGTTCAGGGTCCCACCTGCACTGTTCCAGGAAAGGACCTGAAAGGTCAAAGGCATAGCTTCCCCCCCTTTCAATGGATTCTAGAAAAAAATCATTAAGGCGCAGAAATTCTCTCCCTGTTTTCAAGAGCCTTGAAAAAATTTGATTTCGGTCAAAATACCTGTCCATTTCAGGCACTCCGGAAAAACCCTCCACAGGCCAGTACCATTTGGGACTGTAAGGCAGATGTACTCCCAGACACATGCACACGGCTTTCATAACAAAAGAATCTTGTGCGGAAACCTACTAAAAACTATTGTTTCTTTCAGTCTTTTGCCTAATAACGGAATTATTGATCAGATTCAAAAAAGCTGATTCCTGGTTAATTGGGGGGATCTAAGCCGGAACCCGGAGAAGGAATTTCTCAGTTTTCTCTTCCTGCGCCGTACGGGGGTTAGGGCCTGCCTGCCAACCAGATTAAAAACAACTTACAAGCCAGTAACGCAATTAAGAGAGATAGTATATTGAAGGGATTCCTGCGTAGATCGTAGCAATATACAGACAATAGGCTAAAAACAGCATACAACAAATCAATAAAAGCACCGGACTAAAAAGAAAGAGGGGATGAAGTAATCATCCCATCATGAATCTGGTAAGGCTGCCGTAAGCTTCTGCGATTTCATTTAAGGAAAGGGAAACCTCGAAATTCTTGCCTTTGATTTCAAGGGTTTCGCCTCCCACTTTGCCGATTACTGCGTGGGGCACGCCTTTAAGAAGTTCCTGTACAGCTTCAGGCTCGGGAGTTGCAAGCAGTGCCCTTGCGGGAGCTTCTGAGAACAGGAATTCTTCCGCCTGCGTTTCTCCTGCAGCTTCGCTGAGGTCTACTTTTCCACCCAGATTTCTGCACATCTTTGCAAGCCCTGCACCGATCCCTCCAAGGGAAAGGTCATGTGCAGAACTTAGTTTTCCGCTTTTAACAGTTTCGATTATGGCTTTTATAACATCAGGGGAGTTCTCCGGGACTGCGGGGACCTTTCCGGCATTTTCAGATCCCATGCAGGCATAGTATTCGGAGCCTCCCATTTCAGGGGTTGTCTCTCCTACAAGGATAATGCTGTCTCCGGTATTCGCAAAGAAACTTGATGGGAGAGGCGTTTCGAGATCCACTTTCCCTATCATACCTATCGAGGGAGTAGGAGGTATTGCAGTTTTGAACTCATCGCTCTCGTTATAGAGAGAAACGTTCCCTCCGACCACCGGGATTGAAAACCTTCTGGCTTCGTCTCCAAGCCCGAGTACGGCGTTTTTGAACTGCCAGTAGATTTCAGGGCGCTCCGGATTTCCAAAGTTAAGGCAGTTTACAATAGCCAGGCCCTCTGCACCTTTTACTGCAAGATTCATGGCGTTTTCGATAATTGCAGTCTTTCCTCCGGTATAGGGGTCAAGAAGAGTGGCTCTGGGCTGGCAACCGCAGGAAAGTGCAATTCCTTTTGTATCGGTAATCCTGAGCACTCCGGAATCTTCTCCGGGCTTGACAACGGTTCTTAGCTGAACCTCGTGGTCATACTGCCTGTAGATCCATTCCTTTGAGGCAATGTTGTAGGAAGACAGGACCTTCAGGAAAACCGCTTTAAGGTCTTCTGGAGTTTCCGGTTTTTTGCCTTCTTCCCTTCGTGTGGGGGCTTCTACGAGACTCGCGCAGGTCGGAGCTCCTCCGGTCAGAAAACCAATTGGGATGTCGGCAACGATTTCCCCTTTGAACTCTACCGTATATGTGGGCTCTTCTGTAAGGTATCCGATCACAGCCCCATTCAGGTCATATTTCTGGACCAGGGCAAGTATTGCATCGACATCTTCAGGAGCCACTTCGAAGAGCATGCGCTCCTGGGACTCGGCAAGCAGGATTTCATATGCATTCATGTTAGGTTCGCGCTGCGGAACCGCATCTGCAATAATGCGTGCTCCCAGTCCGCCCTTCACAGCCAGTTCCGAGCTTGCTCCCCCAAGACCGGCAGCACCAAGGTCTTTGCAGGATTTTACATATCCTTTTCTTATGGCTTCCAGGGTCATTTCCATGACAAGCTTTTCGGTGTATGGGTCTCCGACCTGGACGCTCGGACGGTCGTCGGCTTCAGCTGATTCGGAAAGGTCTCTGGAAGCAAAGGAAGCTCCACCAAGTCCATCTTTCCCGGTGCCAGAACCTGCAAGCACGAGCTGATTTCCGGCTTTCTGGGAGCGGGCGGTCATTACTTCTTCTTCCTTGCAGAGCCCGACTGCAACAACATTTACCAGCGGGTTTCCGCTGTATCTTCGGTCAAAAAACGTCTCGCCATTGATAACGGGCACTCCTATGCAGTTCCCGTACCCTGCGATTCCTTTAATGATCTGCTCGAAAAGGAAGAGGTTTTTCGGAGTGTCCAGAGGCCCGAAATAAAGCGGGTCCATAAGGGCTATCGGACGGGCTCCCATGGATATAATATCCCTCACGATCCCTCCCACACCGGTAGCTGCCCCGTTATATGGATCTACATATGAAGGGTGGTTGTGGCTTTCCATGCCTATGGCAAGCACATATTCGTCATCGAATTTAATGATTGCAGCATCATCTCCGGGACCGATAAGAACGTTTTCGCCCGTGGTTGTGAAGGTTTTCAGGAGATGGGCACTTGAGCGGTAGGAACAGTGTTCACTCCACATATTCAAAAAACAGCCCTGCTCTACCAGGGTAGGCTCTCTCCCAAGTTCTTTTTTAATAATCTTCAGGTCTTCTTCAGGTAACATTGCCTTGCCTCTGATTCTTAAGCCTCATTTGGATGCCGAAGCTTTAGTTTCTTATAATTTCCCTGAAATATCAGGGGTTTCAATGTAGCGTTAATGTAGCGTTAATAGACTATGCGGACATAAAGGGACAGGGATTAGATAAATATTTCTTTAAGCCGGAGAGGAAAAAGGTTCTGCAAAATAAGTAGCTGTCAGCCATAAACACTGTAAAGTATTGAGATGAAGAGGAAAGAATCAATCGCTGGGTAAATAAAAAGTGGAGAATCGGCGGAGATGTTCATGCCCCAATGGAAAACAAACTCAAATTTCATATGAGAATGAGAGGAAAGAACAGGTCGAATGTCCCTGAGAAACCAGAACATCAGAGACGAGTCTTTTATCGACTGCTGGTACTGACAGAAATGCAAAATAAAGTTGGAAATAAGAATTCATTTGGGAGATACTTTTAAAGAAATAGGTGTCAAATTAGATAAGGGATTTTAAGAGCTAATTTGCGATCCTTCTGTCAAAACAATCCCTTCGGACGAACTATTATATAGCCTAAGGGATGATATTATACTGTCTGTACCTGCAGAACTTCTTTCTGCATGGCTGCCTGCCTTACCGGATTTGTCACTCATGGGGATTTGGGAGTGGCAGATTAAGGAGAGGCAGAGAAAACTTAAAAAACGTTCTGAATTTCTGCCGTAAACCGGTTTTTTGGGGGCACACAGGTCATACCCGTAAGGGGATGGCAGAGGGGACCATACAAATGTTTTCCTTAAGGCTGAGCTCTCAAAAAAGAACCCGGATGCTGAACAGAAGCTGCCTGAGCTTCCGGGAAGGGGTATGGGCGGCATAAAATAAAAGGAGTGGTAAAAGATGTTATTCATGGACGTTAGTACCTGGGACCCTTCGGATCGCGATAAGATCCTTGAACACTTTAAGAAACTGGAAATTCCTGACGGAATTGATGTTATCAACCAGTGGGTTGACCTTTCCGGAAACCGCTATTACATTCTTTATGAAGCAGAAAGTTCCGAGGCTTACGGAGCCTTCAATCTGCCCTGGTCCGATATCTGCATGATTGACAGTGTCCCTGTAATGGAAGCTTCCGAATTCATGCAGCTTCTGCCCAAGTACAAAAAGTAAGCTGCAAAGATTATACATCAGTTTACTTAAAGGAACTCGGTGAGCCAGCTGATTAAGGCTCATCGAAAATCTTTATTTTATAGTTTCTGTTTTTGCTTCGTCTGTAAGGTCTTTAGTTTTCAACTTTTTAACCTTAAAATCTTTAACACCGGACCTTTTAACACTCAACGTTCAGCTTTAACATTCAGCTTTAACGTTCAGCTTTAACATTCAGGTTTTTAACAGTACTGTTTTTGTCTCCATATATTCAGAAAGAGCATCAGGTCCATTTTCTCTTCCAAAACCACTCTCCTTAACTCCCCCGAAAGGAACTTCGGAGGCTATCTTCATGTGCTGGTTGACCCATATAATCCCTGCATTTAACTGTTCACACCCTGCTCGTGCCCGGTCTAAATCTTTTGTCCAGATAGACGCACCAAGCCCGTAACTGGTACGGTTTGCCTCCTCTATTGCCTCATCCAGATCTTTTACCGTCACCACGGGCAGTAAAGGACCAAAAACCTCTTCTTTCAAAAGTCTGGAGTCTCCGGGTACGTCTGAAACAAGGGTAGGTTCAAAGAAATACCCTTTCTCAGAACCCTTGAATGCAGGTACTTTTCCTCCGGTAATTATCCTGCCTGCATCCTTCTCCTCGATTTCAGCTGCAAGCTCTTTTATATATTCCCATTGATGGCGATTGTTAAGAGGTCCTATACTGGTATTTTTGTCCAGCCCATTTCCGATTTTTAAGTTCCTGACGCCGGTTTCAAGCTTTTGTATGAATTCTTCAGCTATGGATTCAAAAACATAAAGTCTCTTGACAGCAGTACAGGTCTGACCACAGTTGTAAAACCTCCCTCTCAGAGCTCCGGCAGCAGCACTTTCGAGATCGGCATCGTCACACACAAGCATTGGGTCACTTCCCCCCAGCTCAAGAGTAACCCTTTTCATCCCGCTGGCTGCAAGTTCAGCTACTCGTTTTCCGGTTCTGGCTTCTCCTGTAAAAGATATTTTTCTTACCTCCGGACTGCGAACAAGACTTTCTCCTACTGTCTCCCCCGGCCCTGTAACCACATTCAGCACACCTGCAGGCAGCCCGGCTTCACTAAGGATCGAAGCTAGAGTAAGGTTTGTAAGGGGAGTGTTACTTGCCGGCTTCAGCACAAGAGTATTCCCGGAAATCAGAGCAGGGGCAATTTTCCAGCCCATAATCAGAGCAGGCATGTTCCAGGGAATTATGGCTGCACAGACCCCGATAGGGTTTTTTACGGTAAAAGCATACCCATTTCCCGGGACCGGAATGAAGTCCCCTCGTAGACTGCCTGCAAGTCCGCAGTAATATTCAAGGACGCTGGCAAAACCTTCTATTTCGTTTCTGGCTTCTGCAAGAGGTTTTCCCTGTTCCTGCGTAAGCAGGGCAGCAAGCTCATCCTTCCTCTGCCGGACAATTCCTGCAGCCCTGTAAAGAACTCCTCCCCTCTGCTGCGGAGATGTGGAAGCCCAGCCCGCGGAAGCTGATGAAGCAGCTTCAACCGCCGCAGCTACGTCCTCTTCTGTGCCCTGGGGAACCTGTTCGAGAAGTTCACCTGTTGCAGGATTTTTCACATCAAAAAACTCGCTGCCACATGCTTCTACAGCTTTTCCGTTGATCTGCATTTTCATAGCTACCATTATTTGCAAAGACCTATTTTAAGCTAACAAAGAGTTTTATATCTGTAAATTAATAGTTTGGAAGTGTAATGCAAAGAATATAGTGAGAGTTAAACGAAAAACAAATTCCCGTTCGACAGAAATATAAGTATATTTACGAATTGCATAGTATCAATACAGGATCGTCTGACAGACTCAAAAAACGGGATTTGTGGGTCACTTAGTATAAAAGTTATGGAGTATTTTGAGACTCTTCTGGAGAATAGAAGTGGGACTCCAGATAAGCTTTTATGGGGATAAAGATACTTCAGAAACGGCATTTTTCAGGATATGACGTGTGAGTTTACTTTACGAACTGCAATTTTTCAGTAGCTAAAAGAATGAATATCACAGGCAGGTACAGAGAACAGTGTCAGATTACCTTCAAGTAATTCTATGGTTTTTTATTATAGAGATCCTGGGCTTGATTGCGATTCCACTTGCTGGAAATGCTGGAAACAGGCTGGCTGATAGAGGCATTTCGGCAGCAAAACCTCTGGGAATTATACTTGTCGCCTATTTTTCCTGGATCTTTTCTTACATGTGGGGCTTTAACCGTAACACAATCCTGATCTCATTCCTTGTTCTTTGCCTGCTTTCAATTGGCCTTTATCGGAAACAGAAGATTTTTCCCGAAAGAAAGGTTCTGCTCGTCAATGAACTCGTGTTCCTCACAGGGTTCTTTTTTTTCTTACTTGTACGCGTGCACCTTCCGGAAATATACATGCACGAGAAATTTATGGACTTTGCTTTTTTAAATGCAGTAATAAAGACTTCCTCTTTTCCTCCGGCAGATCCCTGGTTTGCGGGCGGGTTTCTGGATTTTTACTATTATTTCGGGTATCTTTCCGTGGGTGCTCTGGGAAAACTCAGTGCTGTAAAACCTACCATACTTTTTAACCTGGCAGTTGCACTTACTTTTGCTCTTTCCTTCAACATCTTTTTCGGCATCGGGTATAACCTGACTCATGGGAAAATAAGGTATGGACTCCTTACTGCGGGATCCGGGATGCTGCTTGGAAATTTGCAGGGACTTATAGAATTCGTATCCATGTATGTCCTCAAGGAGCAGGTTTCAAGGGGATACTACTGGAGCAGTTCGAGGGTTATTCCTTTTACGATAAACGAGTTCCCGTATTTCAGTTTCATACATGGGGACCTGCACTCTCATATGCTTGCAATCCCGTTTCAGTTGCTTGTGCTTGTATTTCTCCTGAATATATATTTAAGGAAAAGTGAGAACTCAATCTTTGAAAATAGCCTGGCATTTATTACATTTTCAATATCTCTGGGTTTTTTATTCCCATCCAATTCCTGGGACTTTCCGGTGTACTTCGGCCTGGCCCTTTTTATTATCTTTGCATTTTATTACGGGCGTTATATTCATAATAGAAATTTATTCGGTTCTGTTGCTGAATTTTCCAAATCAGTCATTCTTGTATCGGTCTTCAGCTTTCTGCCATATTTGCCCTTTTACCTGTCCTTTAGCCCTCAGGCGGCAGGAGGATTTGATTTTGTTGTGCCGGAACTCAGGACAACGCTTGATAAATTCCTGATCCTTTTCGGACTTTTCCTGTTTTTGATCTTCTCTTTCCTTGTAACTCGCCTTGACTCCAGGCGAAAAATCGGATTTTTTATCCTTTTTGCTGGAGCCTCAACACTGCTTTCTGCGGCATGGTCTATTCCCCTGCTTGCGGTTCTTTTTCCCCTGCTTGCACTTCCCCTGTTTTTATTCCTGAAGGATCTTCCGGAAAGAAGCTCGACAGGATTTGTATTTCTTCTAATAGCAACAGCTGCCTTCATTGCCCTTCTCTGCGAAATTATTTACCTTGATGATCCCATTTCAGGCGATTTTGCCCGTATGAACACGGTTTTCAAATTTTATATGCATTTATGGATTTTCCTTGCTATTGCAGCCTCATATTCGTACTATGAACTTCGTTCCTTTTACGGGAACAGGTCCGGAAATAGAATGCTTTTGAAAGGAGCCTATGTAAAAAAAGTATGGGCAGCTGTACTTGTGCTACTGGTTATTTCCTGTGCCTTTTTTCCTGTAGTATCAACCATTACAAGAATAATTGATATGAATGCCGAGCCTGCCCTTGACGGAATGGAATACATGAAGGAACTGGACAGGGGAGATTACAATGCTATACAATGGATGCAGGAAAATATTGAAGGCTCTCCGGTAGTTCTTGAAGCTTCTGAAGATGATAGCAGTTACAGTTATACATCCAGGGTCTCTGCAAATACCGGGCTCCCTACAGTTATCGGGTGGGCAAGGCACGAGCGGTTCTGGGGAAGAAACCACAAAGAAGTGGGAAAGAGAATCACAGATGTCCGTTCGATTTATTCCACTGGCGATGAAAAGAAAACCCTGGAGCTTATGGATAAATATAACGTAAGCTATGTGTATATCGGTAAGCTTGAACGGCAGATGTATTCCATAAAACTGGATAAATTTGAGAATGAAACATATTTTGAACCGGTTTACCGGGATACAGTCACAATATATAAATTAAAGAAGAGCCCATAAAAAAGGATCTTATAGTTGTCGGTTATTACTTTTCCGTTGTTATTTGTCCGTTGTAATTTGTCCGTTGTTATTTGTCCGTTATTATAGTTGTCTGTTTTCAGAGAAAAACTGGCTCAGGCAAAAAAATTGCTGTTTAGACCAAATATATCATTTATTTCAGTATTCTAAACATTGTTTCATAAATACTTTTCATAAATATGCTTCAAAACAGGTTTTATAAATACGTTTTATAAATACGTTTTATAAATACGTTTTATAAATCGAATTTATTCAAATATGTGAAAATACATTTGAATTCAGTAAGCATAAAAGCCTATTAATTTATCATAAACATTAAGAGGTTGTTCGTATAACCAGCGTCTCGGTAGTTCTGCCCGCTTACAATGAAGCCGCCAGAATAGAAAATACGGTCTCGATAACAGCAGAGACTCTTTCAAAGATAACGGATTCTTTTGAGATCATCATAGCAGAGGATGGGAGCACGGACGGTACGGACCGGATAGCTTCAAGGCTTTCGGGACAGTACTCTTATGTCAAACACCTGCATTCCGATGAGCGACAGGGCAGGGGGAGAGCCCTGAACAGAGCTTTTAAGGCAGCCTCAGGAGAAGTGCTCTGCTATATTGATGTGGATCTTGCAACAGATATGAGCTATCTGGAAAAACTGGTCAGAGCCGTAAGTACGGATGGCTATGACTTTGCCACCGGTTCGAGAATAATGCCCGAAAGCGATGCAAAAAGACCTTTCAAGCGGGAGTTTGCAAGCAGAGGATACAACTCCCTTGTACGGCTATTTTTGCATTCAAAACTCTATGACCACCAGTGCGGTTTTAAGGCTTTCAGGAGAGGGGCTCTCTTTGAGTTGCTCGATGAAATTGAGAATCAGCACTGGTTCTGGGACACTGAATTGCTGGTAAGAGCTCAGCACCGGGGATACAGGGTTCTGGAGTTCCCTGTCTACTGGAGGCATGGAGGGTCAAGCAAGGTCAATTTCGCAAAGGATATTCTTGGAATGGGGTCTGAGGTTTTCCGCCTCTGGTGGGAACTCTTTTTACCGGGTATTTTTTCAGGGAAAGGGAAAATTTTTTTAACAGCATTTCTTGCACTTATAATTCTCGCACTTGCTGCAACCTTTCTGGGAGCTTCCGATGTTCTGGAAAATATCAAGCAGGTGTCTCCGGGCACCCTGGCTCTTGCTTCTCTTGTTTACTGTGTTTCCTGGCCTCTCCGGGGAATCCGTTTCCAGCAGATCCTTAAAAGACTCGGAAACCATTATGGGCTTAGATTTCTTACAGGTAGTATTTTCATCAGTCAATCTGCAAATGTGATCCTTCCTGCAAGAATAGGAGACCTGAGCAGGATGTATATCCTGAAAAAAAGTAAGGACCTTGCCTTTACAACGAGCCTTTCCTCCCTGACCGTAGAAAGGGTCTTTGACATAATTGCAATTACATTCATTGCCGCACTTGCTTCTTCAGGTGTGGCTGCCAGGTTTGAACTTGCTTCCTGGATGGAGTCCCTTATTAAGTTTTCAGGGGTTGCAGTTCTCCTTTTCTTTGCAGCCCTCTTTGCATTATCTTTCAGGGAAAGCCGCATGAAAAAGGGAGTTAAGGAAAAGGCTTCGGCAAGTTATTCCAGCGAACATGTTAATAAAATAAAGGAATTTGCATCCACGTTTATCCACCAGATGAGCGTAGTTGCTGTCCGGCCCGGAGCTTTTCTTGCAGTGGTTGCCTCCTCTCTTCTGATATGGGGTATGGATATCCTTACCTGCTTTCTGGTCCTGAAAGCCTTTCCGACAGCCGGGGTAGATATGTCTTCAGCATTCACCATATCTCTGATCTTCCTGGCAGTAGCCCTCGGAAACATTGCAAAAACGTTCCCTATTACTCCCGGAGCTATAGGGACATATGAGGTTGCCCTTACTGCAGTGTTCGGGCTTGGAGGAATCAGGCCAGAACTCGGGTTTACGGTCGCTGTACTTGATCACATAATAAAGAACTCGATCACATTGATTGGAGGCGGGTTCGCCCTATCGGGACTCGGGCTCAGGTGGAAAGAGGTCCTTTCAACGAGTACCGATACGCTGAAAGGGATGTGACAGCCTGAAAAGAAAAATCAGCAAAAATGTGGCCGGTAAAATTCTTCAAGATTGAAAAAAGCGCAAAAATGTCTGAGTGGAAGAAATGTCTGAGAAAAAAATAATCGAAGTCCGGGATGCTTATTCCCTTCCGGAAGATGTGCTCGAGGCTGTTCACACGGCACTGAATGAAGACGTAGAAGAAATCGTAAGTCTGTTCAAGGTTCTTGCAGATCCGACCCGCCTGAGAATTCTTAAAGCTCTCGAAGTCCAGAGCCTCTGCGTCTGTGTCCTTGTTGAAGCTACGGACCAGAAGCACTCTGCCCTTTCTTACCACCTCAAGCTCTTAAAGGAAGCAGGGCTCGTTGATTCAAGGAGAGAACGCAGTTTCCAGATCTACGACCTTACGGAATTTGGAACCCTGCTCCTGAAGCACATTGAAAAACACTTTGAAAAAAGTTAACTGAAGGAATTGAGGGACTTTGTCCCATTTAATAAGTCTGGAGACCCTCAACACTCACAATTAATACTATCTGTATGTGGATTCGTATCCCGGAAGGATAAAATTAGATTTTTTCGTTTGAGGATACCGTAGTTAGCTTTGAGAATTTCACTCCTTTAAGGGACATTATAGCTTCAGCAAGCTCTTTAATTTCTTCGCCGTCCCCATCCAGAACGATTACTTCAAAACAGTTATCGTGATCCAGGTGGATGTGCACGGAGGACTTAATCAGGGGAGAGTAGTGGTGCTGGATATCTGCAAGGGCGTTTGAAAGCCCACGCTTTGTGTGGTCATATATAACAGCAACAGTCCCGACACGATGACCTTTAATGTCGCCCATCCACTCGTAGTAAGAAATGTAACTCCTGATGGCGTCCCTTATGCCTTCCGAACGGGAAGAGTAACCTCTTTTTTCAATAATCTCATCAAATTTACTAAGAAGGGTATCGGGCAGGGAGACCCCTATCCTCATAAGTTCTGTTTCCATCGTATCACCAAGTAATTTGCAATTTATCCGAAAGATAATACATTAAGTTATTGTAAGTATTACTATATATGTTTTATTCACTTGTCCATTAATATAAAAGAGTTGTTCTCATATGTTAATTCATCCCTCAGTATATTAATGTTTGGGAACTATAAAACTTAGCATATATGAAAGGGTCAAACCGGCCATAAAAAAATAACAGAGACAAAAATAAATAAAAAATAAAAACAAAAGGAAAAGAATTCAAAAAAAATAAATAATCAATAGTGTGTAAAAAAAGCAATACAGTGGGAGAGGAATAAAAACTAAACCAATCAAACCAAATAAATTAAAAGAAACAAGAGAATCAGGGAATAGAGAATCAGGGAATAAACAGTTTTATTTTCCTTTTAACTATTGATGTCCGTTATTCCCTATACTTCCAGTTAGTCATCATCCTTTTGACTTATCACTTTGCCCGCTCTTTACAGTTATCGTCTGTCCACAAGCCTCTTCGGTCTTCCTTTTATTTTGTACAGCTCAAGCCCGCGGGGATCCGTGAAGTTGAAAAGGATCTTGAAAGTACCGTCTTCATAAGCCCTGGAGAGGGGATGTTTATATTTAAGGAAAGAGTGGATGAAGTTTTCCATTATAAGGTCTCTGTCACAGGTATCGGGGTTTTCGCATTCCATACTGACCCTCAGTACGGTTTCTCCCTCATCTTCTCCGCCGTAAAGAAAAGCCTCATACTCTCCTGTCAGGTAGTCCATGTTCCCACTCTGGAAGACCCCCCTTTCTACATCAACGCGATTAAAAGGAGTTCCTTCAACCCATACTGTTTCTGCCTCTCTCTGGGGAGTGAGTATTTTCATGTGGGTCCTTCCGCAGGAGCACGTTTTGCGCGTAAGGACGACAGTTGTGTCTTCAGTATCATAATTTAAGAGAAGGTTGCCTGCTTTTGCTCCAACAGGCAGAAGCGTACTCAGGATGACTCTTCCACATTCCCCATCAGGCACGAAATTCTCAAGGTGCGGGTCATAAACATCAAGATGGATAAAATCCTCAGGAACATGCAGCCCTGTAATTTCACTGCATTCCCCGCACATCGTCCCTTCCGTGCTCCCGTAGGTATTATACACAGGACAACCCCAGATTTCCGAGAGATAATTTCTTGATTCATCAGCAAAGGCTTCACCTCCCACAACCAGTTTGTTAATACCTGACTGCCGGGGGTCGATTCCCTCAGCCTGCATTCTGCGGGCAAGGTTCAGGAGCTTGAATACGCTGCCTACTATGCCTGTCGGCCTGTAGGCTTCAATAACACGCAGGGGAAAAGTGCACTTGCCCTCGGGGATAATGCTCATACCCAGCTGCCTGGCAGCAAGGGTCATGGTGTTTGCCCCCACATTCATGCCGTAGGCAGCACAGACAACGACCCTGTCTCCAGGCCCGAAACCCTGAGACCTGAAAATTCGGGCGTATTTTTCTGCATAGCGTTCCCAGTCCTCCCAGGTAAGGAAAAAACTCTTTGGGGTCCCACTCGTGCCACTGGTCTCATGAATGGTAAAAACATCTTCCCAGCCTACACTCCTGAACATAAAATCCTTCATATCAGGAGGCTGGTTTTCCCGGATAGTCTTTCCGGATATGATTGGAAGTTCAAGGAGGTCCTCATGGGCTTTGATGTTTCCAGGCTTTATCCCATGCTTTTCAAACCATTTTCTGTAAAAAGGAGAATTTTCAGCCGCATATTTTACCGTATATCGCACTCGTTCCTCGATGAGAGCGTCGAGTTCTCCCCTGTTCATGGTCTCGATTTCCGGATTAAAGTAAGATTTTGAGCTATCCAATATAAAACACCCCGGCTGTAGCCTTTAACCACGCAAAAATTTGTAAACCATATAAAACCTGTTTTTTATTGGTTTCAAATATGAATTTGGTCTTCAATCAAGAAACAGTTTTGGGCAGGCACACAGCCATGAGCAGGGGGCACATAAAGAATAAATGCAGAGAGACCCTTATTTGTTTAAAACGAAAAAATAAATAATTCACACATTTCTTAACTTATTTGTCCCCAAAAGGCACAAGATATACGCCATCTGCCCTTTTTTGTCCTTTTAACAGCTCGCAGTGTCTCAGGAGAGCAAACTGGTTTTCGGTTTCCCGGGGAGATATCCCAAATTTTTCTGCAATTTCTTCCTTTTTTACCCCACCCCTGGAAACAATGAATTCATAAATGGCTTTTTGCAGGTCTGTAAGGCCATCAGTACCTTCAAGCCCGGCTTCTTCCCTGAAGATTTTTTTAGAACGGACTGCCCAGGGATTACATGCCTGAATTTTATGGTGACCCTCTATATAGCAATCCTCACAAAAAACCTGATCTCCTTCTTTGATACTGTCTTCTCCTGCCAGTTCACGCCCACAGACCGCACACGCGACAGGACTGGTTATTTCTTCTGCCATCTTTTATCCCTCCGGAGTTTCAGACATCCAGTTCATCCAGAATTTTGAGAACAACTACTGACCCGTAAGCTACGGCAGGCCCTCCAGCCATCACTATTGCAGTGCTTACAGCCTCCAGAACCTCTTCACGGGTCGCTCCCAGCCTCACAGCCTCAGGAACGTGCTTCCAGAGACAGTACTCACAGCGCAGGGCAACTGCAATCCCTACCATCATCAGCTCTTTTGTCCTGGCGCTTAAAGCCCCGTCTTTGACGACTTCGGAATGGAGTCCCATAAGGGCGTTCATTACTTCAGGGAGTTGCCCGGCCATTGCTTCCAGCCTTTCATTCATATCGATTTTTTCTGTCAACCTCTCACCTCTGAGTGCTTCAGCTCATAGATATAAATCATATGAAAAAATTTAAGAATCAAAAGGCACCATGTACATTTCTTCCCCCATTTTTCTCCACTTCAAAAGCTCACAGTGCCGCAGTATTGCAAACTGGTTCCTGGTTTCCTGTAAGGTGAGCTCGAAAAGCTTCGAGATCTTTTCGGGGGTAGCCCCTCCTTCCTCCAGGATAAAATTATAGATTTCTTTTTGCAGCTCGGTCAGTCCGTCGGTTCCTTCAAACCCATGCTGTTTTCTGAAAAGCTTTTTGGAACGCACTGCCACAGGGTCTGCAAACTTAATTTTCTGGTGCCCTTCCAGATAACAGTCCTCACAGATTGCTCCCCCGTTCTCTCTGATGTATTCACTTCCCGGAATTTCCTTCCCGCACCCCGGGCACGTTACAAAATAAGCTATGGACTTGTCAAGTTCCCTGTTCCCGGCTTTATTTGTCTTTATAAGGCCGTGAAACTCCAGATAGCCCACTATTTCGTAAACTGTTGACCTTGATAACCCATATCCGGCTTTTGCTTTTTTGATTACGTCCCGAATATGAAAGCCCCGGTCTATATGGGCCTCTTTTATACATTCAAGAACCCATATTTCCTCTTCATTCAGCACAAGAGTCATTGAAGTTCCTTAGATCCCCGTCTGATCCAGAATTAGCATTTTTAATGTGAACTGCTTCAACACCTGACATTTTCACGATCTCACTTCTTCATGCGTTCTCGAACAGCCTTTCTCAGAATAGGGGTTGTCTCTCTATACTTATGAGTTAATAGTATAAAAAATTGTCGATAACTATATATGTAGTTATGGATAGAAAAAACGTTGTATTATCAGTGGTTTAGAGAAAAAAGAATAGAAATCCTCAAATAAAGTTGGGATAAACCTCGACGAAAATCCGGGATTTACGTGTTTTATGGGAAGTGACCTGCGAGTTTTCTGAAGCTTACAGTCAGACCCTGCACTCGCACCCTCTTTCTTTCAGGATCCGGACCTGTTCCTCATAGGTATTCACAAATTCGTCCTGAAAAGCGTTTCCAGTCGCAAGAACAGGATCAAGAGGGGTATGATGCTTATACCCCCTCCTCAGCATTTCTTCCACAAGGGCTTCATGTCTCAGGTAGAGAGCTTTTAGTTTTCCCTTCCAGCGCAGGGTCTCGGGATGGTGGGCATAAGCTTTTTTGTTATTGGTAATTATGGACCACAGGGCGTGCAATTCACGGTGTTCCCCGAGAAGATGCTGCCTGCACATGTTCTCAGGTGGGATGTCCCAGATTCTCATAAGATGAATTTTGAATGCATTTTAAAAAGGGCTTTCGGCAGGAAATTCTAAGCTTTTAAGCCTGAACTTAAGTCTGGGGGTTTGTTTCTTATTCCAGATTCTGATACCTATTTACTGACAGCATGTGAGAATATAGTCTATGAAACGAGGGAGATTAAGATATTATGCCTTAATAGTTATTTTAGTGGCGGGAATGTATTTTTTGCTCACTCCTGTGCTTGCTCATGTTCCGACCTTCGGAGAGGGAGGCAAAAGCCCTGAAACCGCAACTTCCGTAGAAAATCCTACAAAATCCAGAGTCCTTTACGGACAGCTTTCAGGCGCAGATGTTCAGTACTACAGTTTTAAGATGGAAAAAGGGGAGAGGATCGTACTTGGACTTATTGTCCCTGCCGGGAAGGACGGCCAGATTTATACTCCGGACCTGCTCCTTATGGGACCCGGGCTTGCTGAAGAAGGAGAAGTGCCAGAAACCGCAGAAGTGCCTGAAGGGTATGGAGCAAAGGTCTTTTCGGGAAAGATACCTGAAAGCGCAACATATGAAGGATTTACACCGAGCGCCTTCTACTCCCTTGCCCGAGCAGACCTCCAGGCCCCGGAAAGCGGCACATACTATGCAGCAGTGAGTTCTATTGAGGGGGGAGGCAATTATGGAGTTATTCTGGGATACAGGGAAATTTTTTCCCTTATCGAGTGGCTGTTAATTCCTCTAAACCAGATAAGGACCTACCGCTGGGAAGGACAGAGCCTGCCTTTTATCTTCTTCCCGCTGGGAGTAACTCTTGCAGCCGGAATTCTGGCAATTTCACTTAAAAAGGAAGCTGCAGCAGGGTTCAATCCGGCACGCTGGTCGGGGATTTTTGCAGGTATTTTCTTTCTGGGCACAGGCTTATCATTAATATTACAGATGCTGGTTTCACTGAGCAGAAGCTCGTATTCTCCCGAAGTAATCATTACTGTCTTTCTGGCTCTTGCCAGCATTGGGCTTGGAATTACAGCTCTGGCCCTGAGTCTGAAAGATGAAGGGTATAGCATAAAATCGACACGAAAACAGTTTTACTTCTTCGGGCTCGGGCTTGCAGGGCTTTTACTCTGGGCAGGCTGGTTCATAGGACCGATTCTGGCGTTTGAAGCGGCAGTCCTGCCCTGGAAGAGAAAAAGATGAGCTGAGAGCAGGGGCAAACAAAAGATATAAGAGAACCAGAGTAAGAATAATAATCTATTAAAAATATAACTTGTATGATAAGATTAGGTTCTATGATTTTAAAATATTTATTTAGTAACCGCATATAAGCGGCACGGACTTACCAGGGGGAAAAATATGGCAAAGACATCACTGGAATCAGGACAACTTGCACCTGATTTTTGTCTTCCTGATCAGGAAGGGAATCGGACATGCCTTGAGAACCTCAGGGGAAAATGGGTAGTCCTGTACTTTTATCCGAGGGACAACACTCCGGGCTGCAGCCTGGAAGCCAAAAATTTCAGCTGCCTGAGAAAAGATTTCGAAGCTGAAAACGCAGTTGTTCTGGGAGTCAGCAGGGATAGTGAGGAATCTCACAGGAAATTTATAGAAATAAAAGAACTTAAAATAAAACTGCTTTCTGACGAGCAGGCGGAAGTCCACGGAAAATATGATGTCCTGCACCCCAAACATTTCAGGGGCAAGGATGTTATAAGCGTTGTCCGGACAACTTTCCTTATCAATCCGGAAGGAAAGATTGTCAGGATATGGGATAACGTTAAAGCTGCAGGGCACGCCGAAAAGGTGCTTTCGGAACTGAAAAAACTAAAAGAGAAGTGAAATGAGAATAAGTCATAAAAGTAAATATCAGTAAATGTATCAAAATTTGTTGAAATGTGTAAAACCTGAGATTTAGTATAATCGAAAAATTATATTAAAAATAAAGGTAAAAGAAATAAAAATAAAATTTCTAAGAAGAAAAAATAACCTTATCTTAATTTTATGTCCAGCTTTCTGAAAAAAAATTGTTGCTGGTTAAGGCCCTTTCACAGTATTACCCCGGAAAGGAGCTTTTAAAATCTTTTTTCCTTAGTGACGTACTGCGGCCTCATGAGTTTGATATGTTTCAGCTCTTACAGTGAAATAGATCATATAAAGCGCTGCAAGCCCAACAATCATGTACACAATTCTCGAAAGAGTGCTCCCTGCCCCGAAGATAGTATCTACAAGGTTAAAATCAAAGAGTCCTACAAGCCCCCAGTTTAATCCGCCCACTATAACAAGTATAAGGGCGATCAGGTCAACAGGATTTCTTACTGCCATAAGTATCACTCCCTTTTTACTTTATATTCCGGTTTTCTATAACGGGGATAAATATAAAAATCCCTGTATTAAAATTGGGTGTACTTGTATTTATATGTGACTAATCTAAAAATCGGAACCTCTTAAAGAAAAAATAAAAAATAAATAGTTATTTTGGTACAGGAATTTATTATTTTTCAGCACCCTTCTAACCGGGTATTTTGAGACAACTCAAGTAATTTGTAGATATACTACTTTCAGTTAAAAGGTTATTTTGTATTAAACGGTTGTTTTAGTCCTTAGAGAAATAATAAAAACTCCTTCATATCAGCCAACTGCATGAAACATTGTTGGATGTAATAAGCCTTTAAATTCTAATATTCTACTCTAATTTCTCAAAGATTTATTATAAAAAGCAGGGTTGGATTTTAAAACTATATTAAAAAAAGTATGATAAGCCTGTCCTCTCGTCGAACCTGGCGGGCGGGTTTCTCACCTCCCGCCCAGGTTAAATAAGCCCTTCATGAAAAAGCCTACGGGCGAGTGTCAGAGAGCACCGAATACACCAGATATTAAATAAATAGAGATTACATAAAAAATTAAGTTTATAAATATTTTACCAGCTTTGTAGTCAGAATTAGCTTGATATTCATTTTCGTATAGTTCAACATATAATCTGTAAGCTATTGATTTTCGGTTCCAATTATCAATGAACACACAAAATGCTCCTACTAACATAATAAAAAAGCTAGCTTTTGTTTCTAAATTAACAACAGCTGGATAACTCTTTATTATTAAGAAAGTAAGTATAATGCCGTCAAGCCCTATGAAATACTTATAATAATTAGCCAAAGAAAAATAATGCTGATTCACGCCTGTACACCGTATAAATTCATTTTATAAAATAAAAATGGCAAGATAAATATTAACTTAATGCTTCAATGCGAATTATGTTTATCTGCTGATTGGCAGGTTTAAAGGCCAGTCTATCTAAAGAAATAGATCCATTTTAATCCCTGTGTCTGGTAGCAGGCAAAACACTACAATTATCGGGGAAAAACGCAAATTGAAGCTTTAATATGCCTGTATGCATATCGGTAAAAGTTAAAATCATAGTATACAACATAAACAAAAAACTGGAAGAATTTATATAGATAAAATTGAGGATTTCTACAGAACTGAATATTTTGCAATATATAAATTAACATCAAATTTTCTTTTGCAGCCCTCATAACTCATATATCTGATTTTTCCGATCACTTCTCTCTCCTTCCAGGCCCGGTCATGGACTCCCCCGATGCTCCAGGCAATTCCAGCATAGCCATTGGGGTCTCTTCCGTCCAGTTCATATCTGTCATTCAGGCAGATTGCAATTTCAAGGGCTTTTTCGGGAGATTCGCTCCATTCCAGAATTTTTTTTGCCCAGTACATGCGCATGTAACTATGCATTTTTCCGGTACGGAGAAGTTCCATCTGGCTTGCGTTCCAGAGGGGGTCATGCGTCTTCCCGGCTTCGAATTCTTCCGGAGTGTAGAGGTATTTCCTCCTATCCTGCCTGTGCGCATTCAGGGATTCCTTTGCCCAGTTAGGAAAACTTTCAAAGCTGTCATACAGAGGATTGTAATAACAAAAATTGTCCGCAATCTCCTTCCATACAAGGATCTCATCCAGGAAAGCTTTCTTAGACTCTGGGTCTGTTTTTGCCTTTTCAACCTCAAGTGCAACTCTCTGAGCCGAAATCTGTCCGAAATGCAGGTAAGGGGAGAGGCCCGATACCCCATTCCTTGTTGGATCATTCCTCAGGGCATTGTAAGAGTCAAGCCTCTCTGCAAGAAAACTCTCCATTACCTTTCTTGCAGCTTTTTCCCCGGGCTTGAAATGCTCAGGCTCAAAGAGGGAATCATTATCTTTGCCAGAGATTTCCTCAGGAAGAAAGGCTTTAATTCCGGAATCCTGTATGTTGGATAAAATTTCCTGCATACCGTTGCAGGATGAGATCTCAGAAGATTTGGAGTTCGGCTCAAGTTCTGGAAATTCCTCCAGAAACTCGGAGAGGTGCCCATAGAGTTTAGGGCGAAAAGTATGCGCAGCATACTCCTGTTTTGGAGAAGCTTCCCAGCATGGAACGACATTGTGGGCATCAACCTCAAAAAATGGAATTTTGATCTCGGAACGAACTTTTTCTATCCACTCAGCCTTTACGCGAAGCGGGCTGAAATCAGTAACAAGAGTCCCTGCTCCGCATTTAGTTACAAAATGAGGAATTCTTTGCCCGGGGTCTCCTTCCAGGAAGAAGAAGGGAATCTTTTTCCGGGAAAGGGCAACCTCAAGTTCCTGCAGCCCTTTGAGCATGAATTCATAATGCCTTCTTCCAGCCCCCAAAAACTCTTCTGTCAGGCAGAAAACCACGGCTACCGGTACATCAGCCTCCTGTGCTATTGCCCGGGAAAACAGTAGAGCCCAGTTGTCTTCAACCCTCTGGTCACGGCTCATCCAGTAAACAACAGGCCCTTCCCCTGATTTCCCCGGTTTAAGAGTCCTGATGCGTTTAGGGTTCATACCCAGTTTTGGAGTTCCGGGATATATAGAACTAACATCCAAATAATAAAAATAGAAATTGCGTTTAAAAAGAAGTTCCGGTTGTGAACTACCCCCTCCCTGCCTGATGGCGAGGAAGGGGCTTCTTGCTTCATCCCCCGAACTACTGTTCGCAAGTCCACAAGCCCATCCCCTACGTTCCGTAGGTGTCAGATAACTATAAGATTTTGTTCTTGAAGAGAGAATTTTTTGATATTGATTGCAGCATTTATATCTCTATCATGTTGTGTTTTGCAATCAGGACATACCCATTCTCTAACTTTCAAGGTAAGATTAGAATTGTGATAACCACAAACATTACATATCTTTGAAGAAGGCTCAAATCTACCGATTCTTAGAATAGTCTTACCTAACCAATCAGCTTTATATTCTAATTTGGTTACAAAACTGCTCCAACCTGCATCTGAAATAGATTGAGCCAGACAGTGATTCTTGACCATGCCTTTAACATTCAGAGTTTCCAACGATATAGCTTGGTTCTCGCAGATAAGTTTAGAAGAGAGTTGGTGTTGGAAATTATTCCTCTGATTGCTAATAGTTTCATGGATTTTTGAAAGATGATGTCTTGCTTTAGTACGGTTATTAGAACCTTTTACTTTCTTTGAAACTCTTTTCTGCAAACATTTCATTCGTTTTAGAGAATTTTTAAGGTATTTCGGATTCTCAACTTTTTCACCTGTAGAAAGAACTGCAAAATCTTTGATACCTACATCAATGCCTACAGTGTTAGATTCTGATATTTCTTGTTTATCAGGAAGTTCTACTCCATTATCTACAAGAATAGATATGAAGTATTTTCTAGTACATGACCTTGAAATGGTTGCAGTCTTCATAGTACCTTCAAACCTTCTATGAAGAACTGCTTCAACTTCACCCATTTTTGGAAGCTTGATAACATTTCTTTCAAAATCTACTGTATAATGCTGTGGCATTTGATAAGATTGAACTGGATTTTTCTTTGATTTGAAGTTAGGGAATCCAGATTTTTCTCTAAAGAACTTAGTGAAAGCGGATTCTACGTTTACTAAACAAGCAAGTAGAGCCTGAGAATTAGCTTTTTTCAGCCATTCATTAGAAGGTTTTACTTCGTGAACTAAAATCTTTTGTAAGTCAAACCTTGATATTGATTTCTTAGTTTGCTGATAAGTTTTAATTTTCTGTTCTAAAGCCCAATTATAGACGAATCTACATGCACCAAAATGAAGATTTATAAATTCTTCTTGGTTTTTGTCTGGGTAGATTCGGTACTTATAGGCTTTTAACATAATATAGTTTATACTTTTTAAAGATATATGTACATTTCGCTAAAATGTAGTTTATTAAGTTATAAAGTTATATTTACTACTGTGCGAGGCTGCGCTTTCATCCCCCACCTGTCGGCTGATGCCTCCGAGGAAGGGGACTTCACGCTGTGCCTCTGCGCTCCCAAGTTAAAAAGATTAAAACTCAAAGACCTGCCCGTCATACCCCAGGGGCAAAAACATCGATTCGATATTATGCGGGCGGTAGAGATGGCTGAGGTGGGTCAGGACCACTTCTTTTGCATTGAGTTTTTGTGCAAGTGCCATAGCTTCTTCCGAGTTCATGTGTTTCTTGATATGGATTTGCGGAGGAACTATAGCATCTGCAATAAGAAGATCCGGCTCCTTCATAAACTCCAGGCTTTTTTCAGGAATCTCCGGGTTCGTATCACTGGTGACCACAACCCGGGTATTCCCCTCCTGGATAACAACGCCCGCAGGGGTTTCTACCGGGGGGTGGGAAACCTTAAAAAGGGTGAACTGAAGCCCGATTAATTCGAAGGGTTCATAGAAATTTACGTAGTGGTACCTGGGTTTCAGGAAAGAAACGTACTGGTCTATGTAGTCCAGAGTTTCTCTAACTCCATAGACAGCAACTTTATTTTGAACCCGATAAAACTCCCCGAAACCTGCGTAGTGGTCGTAGTGACCATGTGTCCAGATTACCCCGTCTATGCCCGAAAGTTTTTGCTTGAGAAACTGCTGCCTGAGATCAGGACTGGTATCAATAAGAATTTTACCCTGATCAGACTCCACAAGGATAGAAAAACGAAGGCGCTGGCTCTTTCCACCTTCACGGGCATCAGTGCATGCCGGGCAGTTACAGCCGATTTTAGGAGTCCCAACAGCATCACCTGTCCCGAGCAGCTTTAGCCTCATGAAGAACTCTTCCCTTTATATTCATCGGATTTGAGATTTGCCCTTTCATCAAAGGACTTTACTGCTTCCAGCAGGTCCTGCTGGGTAAGTACCTTGCGTTCTTCCAGAAGAGCACTCAGGACAGCTTCCCTGATAACCATGCGCAGGTCAGAACCCGAATAATTCTCTGTCAGTGACGCAATCTCTCCGGTATCAAAGTCTCCCTCTATGTGCCGGGTCACAATGTCCAGGATATTTTTACGCATACCAAGGTCAGGCAGAGGGAAATGGACGATTTCGTCAAAACGCCTCCACGCTGCACTGTCAAGCATCCGAGGGTGGTTTGTTGCAGCAATCAGAAGGACTCCATGCTCTACGAGGCTGATTTCATCTATAGCTTTCAGGAGAGTATTGACCGCCCTCTTGATTGCAGCGTTTTCGTCTGAAGTCCTGGCTTTTGCAACAAAGTCCAGCTCATCTATGAAAAGAATGCAGGGATTCAGCTTTTTTGCAAGCAGGAAAACACGGTCTATATTTTTTGCAGTCTCGCCAAGGTACTGATCCGTAATCATTGAGAGTTTGACCTCAACAAAGGGAATGGAGAGCTGTTCTGAAAGTGCACGGGCAACTGAGGTTTTTCCGGTACCCGGAGGCCCGACAAACAGGAGTTTTCCAATATCATGCAGCCCTATCTCCCGCAGGTATTCCCTGTGCTTGATGGCTTTCATAATTTTTTCAATTTCGTCTTCCTGTTCCTCGGTGAGCACAAGGTCCTTGACTTTCTGTTTAACGTCTTCAGGAGCGATAATGACAACGAGCTTGAGCATTTCTTCGCTCTTGTCTTCTTTCCTGATTTCAGCTATCAGAGATTCTATCCATTCCCTGTCGACTTCCTTTGGCCTGATCTTTGCTTTTGCAGCTGCATAGTTTGCAACTTCATCCTTCCTGATTTCTCCAAAGTAATAAGCGAGGACTGGATTGTTATCTATTCTCTCCTGAGATCCTTCCTGTTTTTCAAGCCATTCCGCGGCAAGTTCAAATGCGCTCAGGCGGAGTTCAAAGTGAGCCCTGTCAATGGATATGAAAGGTACATTCCGTACACTTTTTTCGATATCTTTGATCCCATATAGTTTTTCGATCCTGACAAATGAAGCTATAATGGGTTTGGGAACCGTTTTTTCTGTGCTGTTCCAGTAACTTTTCCGGATATTTTTGGGAAGGTCATTTACATCCAGTTCTGGATAGCGGTTATAGATCTCTGCGGTCAGCAGTAGCTCTACTATGTCTAGTATAATTCCTGACATGTTTTTTTATCCGTTGCGTATTGAGATGGGTCTTTAATTAGGTGGTGGGCGCTCAAGTGATGTAAGTTCTTAATTCTTTGATTAAGTTGTTAAAACTATTAATTGATTTTCTTCAATGATATAATTTACGAAGCAGGAGACAGACTCTGCGGAAGGACAGAAAACCGGCAGGAGATGATAACTTTATCTAGCAGAAAGACTTTATCATTTACTCCGTCTCTTCATGAAACCGAGAGTATATTTCAGGAAAAAATCTCTGCAAATCTGCAACCATCTCGAGTTTCAGGGAGTATCTTTGTGAGTTCTGGAAGTGATTCAATCACTACCATAAAGCATCCAGTTCCGGTACATATTCCATATCCGCTTCTGAAATGCTCAAAGCGTTATTAAAGAGCTCATATATTAAAGTTACTGTTATTCCGGGATAATTTTTCCGGAAAATCTCTCTATCTAAGGAAATCAAAAATTATCCCTAGAGAGGACCACTGCATGAAAAGAGAACAACTCTATTCAGGGAAAGCAAAGACTATCTATGCGACAGATAATCCCGACACCTTTATCGCCGAATTCCGAAACAGCCTGACCGCGTTCAACGGAGAAAAGAAAGGCGAGATGGAAAGGAAGGGTTACTACAATGCCCAGATCTCAAAAAAGATATTTGAGATGCTGGAAGCCAGCGGGATGAAAACACATTTTGTCAGCATGCTTTCTGACATCGATATGCTTGTAAAGAAAGTAGAAATCATAAAGATCGAGGTTATTGTTAGAAACATTGCCGCGGGTTCTATTACAAAGAAATACCCTCTGAAAGAAGGTACTATTTTCGAGTTCCCGGTTATCGTTTTTGATTTCAAAAGCGACGAGTACGGAGATCCAATGCTGAATGATGACATCGCTGTTGCGCTTGGTGTTGCAACACGCGAAGAACTTGCTGCACTCCGGAAGCTTGCGCTCAGGATCAACGAGCTGCTTGTGCCCTACCTTGACGAGAAAGGAATCCTGCTTCCCGACTTCAAGCTTGAGTTTGGAAGAAGGGACGGGGAAATAATCCTTGCCGATGAAATTTCCTGCGACACCTGCCGTTTCTGGGATAAGAAAACCGGCCAGTCCATGGACAAAGATGTCTTCAGATTTGACAAAGGCGACATTTCCAAAGCTTATGAAGAAGTTGCCCGGCGCATTGTGCCCGAGATCTTTTAATAAGCCTGGGAAAGATTGAAGGTTTGAAGAAGCCTGAAAAGGCTTTCAAATCCTTCTTTTGGAATATTACTTTTGGAATATTACTTTTGGAATATTACTTTTGGCTTTGTGGACCTATCCACACTTAATTTTATTTTACAACACATTACGAATTTTTTAAATTACAAATTATTCAGGAAACCCTGTCCCTGAGGTTTTTGCATATTTTTCAAGCTCTTTGCGACAAAGAAATAAAAAAGAAAAACCTTATCAGGTAAGATTATCCACCTGTAGTCGAAAATATACATCCCGGTGGAGTCCCTTAAGGCTTCCGAATGGTTAGAATACCCTCTTTTTAACTTAATCATGTTTTTAAAAAGAAATCAAGCGTTGTCTGGAACCGGAAGTCAGAAAGCATCTTTGCCTGCTGCATCCACTCTGATTTTGGGGTTTTTACCCTTTCCGTAAGGTCCGAAACTGCTGCTTCCAGGGAATCAAAGGTTTTAGGAGGATTTTGAAGAGCTTTTCTCATGCCCTCCCTGACCACCCAGACCCCAAGAGGGGCCCAGTAATCAGGAGTAATCTCCCTCAACACAAAGACCGAAGCCTGTCTTTTGATTTCTGTCAGGTACTCAAGCACAGGAAGCCTTGCTGCATAATAACCCCCTGCAAGAGGAGAATACCCTTTTTTTCCTTCAAGGCCTTCGCTGTCCTCTCCTATCCAGCTTGATTCCCCGGACCAGACTGTTTTTGGGAGCCAGATTTCAATAAGTTCGAAAGAATAAGCCCGCGGAAGGATGAGGACCTCAAAATGGTTTCCGAAATGTGTCCCGCTGAAAAGCTTAATGTCAGAAACCCACGGAAAGTCCCTTATGCGGTCTGCAAGTTCCTTTCCTGCCATATCATCCACAGCTGTGATAGACCAGCGGGTAGGCACAATTTTACGTTCTTTCCCGAGCAGGCCTATAGAAAAAAGGCGTGTGATATGTTCAGTAGAAACATCACTGTTTAAAAGTTCGGTGACAGCGTCTTTTGCGAGGGCATCGGTATCATAGACCAGGTAGTCCACTTTTTTAGGGACATCCGGGTTTTCGGCAAGCTCAAAGTTTTTCACAAGCCCGGAGGGACCCATAGGTGTAAGGACTGCATCGAACTTGAGTTCCTGTTTTGGGGCTTTAAAAAACCAGGCTTCAGTATCGACTGGCTTACTGGAAAGCGCCAGTTCCTGAGCCTTCACCAGAAGAGGATTTTCTTTGCTCCGCGCATCTTTTATATGCAGGCTCGTGTTTGCCCTGACCATACGGGAGCGCATGGAGATGATATCTTCGATCTGCATGTTCCCCCAGGCTGAAGGATCTTCGAGAAGCAAAGCTTCGTTTTCCGTTGCCAAGGGAGGAATCAGGGGGCCCGCCGAAACCCTGGGGTAACCGTGGCTTCCGACAAAAAGAGCCGGGGGAGAAGCCCCGAATACAGAATCTCCAGAGATTACAGGTGAAATTGATTGCAAGGATTTAAATTTTTCAAGGATTGGGCAGCGGGGGCGCCCACAAAGTCCTTTTCCCTTGCACTTGATACACAGTGTGTCTTTCACCTTTAATTCATATCCTTACAGATGATGCAGGCTTTAGCTTCAGGAACAGTCCTGTACAGCCAGCCAGATTTTTGAACAAAACAACATATGCTACACATACCCTCTACC